>JAUIDM010000302.1 GCA_030428915.1 Alphaproteobacteria bacterium
TGAAACGGTGTCGGGCAGCGTCATGACCGCATTCACCGCGCCGCGCAGCTTGAAGGCACCGACGGGCTGCATGTTCTCGAGCTTCAGAAGGAAATCGTGACCCGCCTTCTTGGTCATGAACGGCGAGGGCACGAAGGGGGTCGCATCCGCGACTCCGCGAATGACCCGCCTTGCGGCGAGGATATGGGCGAGCGAGAAGTCCATGTCAGTCCGCTTCCTTAACCGCCGACAGGAACTGCTGCGTGCGTTCTCGCTGCGGATTGCCAAAGAGCGCTTCGGGCGGGCCCTGCTCCTCGATCTTGCCAGCGAAGAAGAAACAGATCCGGTCGGAGATGTCGCGGGCGAAGCCCATCTGGTGCGTGACCATCAGCATGGTCAGATTATGCTCGGAGACGAGCTTACGGATGACGTTCGTAACCTCGCCGATGACCTCGGGGTCAAGGGCCGAGGTGACCTCGTCGAAGAGCATGACCTTGGGCCGCATGGCGAGAGCGCGGGCAATGGCGACCCGCTGCTGCTGACCGCCGGAAAGACGCGAGGGGTGCTGGTCCTTCTTGTCGATCATGCCGACGAGTTCCAGAAGCTCCTCTGAGCGTTCCCGGGCTTCCTTCCTCGACAGGCCAAGCACCTGCACGGGGCCTTCCATGCAGTTCTGAAGCGCCGTCATGTGCGGGAACAGGTTGAAATGCTGGAAACACATCCCGATCGACGACCGCGCCTTGCGAAGATATCTGGCGTCCGCCGGCACCAGAACGCCGTTCTTCGGCATATGCGTCAGCGGCTTGCCGTCGACGTAGATCACGCCGCTGTTGATCGTCTCGAGCGTCATCAGCATGCGCAGCACGGTCGTCTTGCCCGAACCCGAAGGGCCGATGATCGTCACCATCTCGCCTTCTGTCACGTCGAGGTTCAGGCAGTCGAGGACGACGAGATTGCCATAGGCCTTGGTGACGTTCATGAAGCGGACCATCGGGACGTCCGGACCGGTCAGTTCCAGGGGATATTGCGACATGTCTTCCATCAGCTCATTCCCAGTTTGCGGCGGACCCATGCCTCGAACGCGCGGATGACTCCGGCTGAGGGCAGCGAGATCAACAGGAAGACCACGCCGACGATCGTGTAGGGTTCCAGGTAGCGGTAGTGCTGCCCGCCAATCGCATTGGCGGCGTGCATGAGTTCGGCAACCCCGATCACGGAGAGCATCGGCGTGTCCTTGAAGATGCCGACAAGGTAGTTGCCCATTCCCGCGACCGAGGGCGGCAGCGCCTGCGGAATGATTACGCGGAAATAGGTCTGCATGGTCGACATGTTGATCGCGGTGCAGGCCTCCCACTGGCCCTTCGGCACGGACTCGATTCCGCCCCGGTAGACTTCGGAAAGATAGGCGGCGTAGTGCAGCCCGATCGCGATCATTCCCGCGACCCAGGGGCTGAGGTTCAGCCCGTATTGCGGCCCAACGTAGTAGACGAAGAAGATCTGAAGCACGAGCGGCGTGGAGCGGATGAACTCCACCGCCTCGCGTACAACCATGGTCACAGGCCGATAGGGCGTGCGCTGCGCGAGTGCGAGGCCAAGGCCGAGCACCACGGCGATGGCATAGCCGATGCCCGCCGCCATCAGTGTGTTGAGCGTCGCCCAGAGCATCCGGGGCAGGATTTCGTAGGTGAATTCCCAGCTCCATTGCATGGTTCAGGCCCTCCCCAACCGACGCGCCATGACCCGTTCGAGCCAGCGCATGAAGGGCGTCACGATAAGGCGTGCGAAGACGTAGTAGATGACAAGCGCCGTACCGAAGGCCTGCGCCGAGAGGTAGGTCGAACCGTTGATCTGGCGTGCCTCGAACATCAGGTCAGACACCGCGATCAGCGAGACGAGCGCGGTTCCCTTCAGAAGCTCGATGATCAGGTTGCCCCAGGGCGGCAGCATGGCGACGAAGGCCTGGGGCAGAATGATCCGGCGCATCTGCGTGGCCGGCGACATCGAGAGTGCATAGGACGCCTCCCACTGCCCCTTCGGCACCGACTGGATCGCGCCCCGGACAAGTTCCGCGCCATAGGCGCCGAGGTTGAGGCCGACGGCGACGAAGCCCGTGGTGAACTTGTCGAATGTGAGCCCGAAAAGGGGAAGCACGTAGAACAGCCAGAAGAGCTGGACGAGCAGGGACGTACCCCGGAAAAACTCGATATAGGTGACGGCGATGCCCTTCACGACAGGGTTCGCCGACAGCTTCATCAGTCCGAACAGCAGAGCGAGCAGGACCGCCAGGGTCGCGGAAAGGAGAAACTGGCCTGCGGTGATCAACGTGCCGTCGATGTAGCGGCCGCCATACTCGGCCAGAAACTCCCAGTAGGACATGCCCGCTCCCGTCTCTTCGGCGGTGCGGCAGGCCGCGTGGGCGGCCTGCCGGGATCAGGATGAGAAGGGATCAGCGGTTGGCGCAGACCCATTCGGTCGTTTCGTCGCCAGGCAGGACCTTCTCGTCGTAGCCGTATTCGGCGACCGCGGCGAGCATCGCCTCGGAGCCAAGATAGGCCTTCTGCGCCTCGTTGAAGGCCGCGACAAAGTCGGCATCATCATGGCGGAAACCGATGCCGACCCAGTTCTGCGTCCAATCGGGCAGAGCGCCGGGGTCGGTCACCTCGATCTCTCCGCCGGAATTCTTGGCCAGTTCCTGTGCGGTGAAGAAGGTCACGGCGCCGCCTGCGGCGCGACCTGCTTTCACGGCGGCAAGGATCTCCGTCGGGCCGGGCACCTGCATGATCTGGGCCTCGGGAACGCCTTCCTTCAGCGCGGCCTCGACGGTGTTGAAGCCGGCGCCAGTCACCATGGTCGCACCCTTGTCGACGAAGTCCTTGTAGGTCTGTACGCCCTCGGGGTTTCCGGCCTGGACGATGAACGCGTCGGATACCTTCGCCATCGGCTCGGAGAAAGTCACGTTTTCGCAGCGGCTGTTGAGAATATACATGCCGCCTGTGATGACGTCGAAGCGGTTGGCCTGAAGGCCGGGGATCAACCCGCCCCAGTCGGTCACGACGGGCTCTATGTTGTCGTAGCCCATTTCGCCGAGGACGCCGAGCACGTAGGCGTTGACGAAGCCGAGGGGCGCGTTGTTCTCACCCGGATAGGCCCAGGGCACTTCGTTCGCAAAGCCGATGCGGATCGACTCGCCGGCCTCGATCCGGTCCATGAGCGGGCCGGCAAAGGCAGCGATGGCCGAGGCGCCGAGCGCAAACCCTGCCGCGATGGTGGTCATCAGAAGCGATTTCTTCATGCGGTCCTCCCTGATGCATGATCTCGGCTTTTGGCGCCGACTTGTTAATCGTTGTATACATCATGACTTAGCATTGGTCTTTGTCAAGAAATTTCAGCCCGTATGGCCCCTTCAAATCGCAATCTTCTTGCGCGCCGCAAGAAACGGCTTTAGCGTTGTGTACAAGATTACTCTCGCATTGAAATGAGGACAGCATGGGACTGCAGAACGCACCCTTCAGCGCCGCCGAATACGAGCGTCGCATCGCGAAGACCCGCGCGGCGATGGACCGGGCCGGGATTGACGTTCTCTTCGCCACCGACCCGTCGAATCAGGCATGGTTGACCGGCTATGACGGATGGTCGTTCTACGTCCATCAGGGGGTCATCCTGCCGATGACGGGCGACCCGGTCTGGTGGGGCCGCAGTCAGGACGCGAACGGCGCACTCCGTACCGTCTGGATGGAGGACGACAAGGTCATCGGCTATGCCGATACCTACATCCAGTCCACGACCAGCCACCCGATGGAGGATCTCGCGAAGCGGCTTGGCGACATGGGCTTTGCAAAGGCCCGGATCGGTGTGGAGATGGAGAACTACTACTACTCCGCCAAAGCCCACGCCGTCCTATCCGCCGAACTGCCGAACGCGACGCTGGTCGATGTGACCGCGCTGGTGAACTGGCAGCGTATGGTGAAGTCGGACGAGGAACTCGCCTTCATGCGCAATGCGGCGAAGATCTCGGAAAAGATCGTCCGGCTCGGCATCGACCTCGCCAGGCCGGGTCTGCGCAAGAACGAGCTGGTGGCCGAGATCAGCCGCGCCGGGATCATCGGCGTGGGCGATGCCTGGGGCGACTATCCGGCGATCGTGCCCTTGACGCCCTCGGGCATCGACGCGACCGCGCCGCACCTGACCTGGAACGGCGAGGAGATGAAGACGGGCGAAGCCACCTTCATGGAACTTTCCGGCTGTTACCGCCGCTATCATGCCCCCCTCTGCCGGACGGTCCATCTCGGCAAGCCGCCGCAGGACATGGCCGACGCAGCCGAGGCGCTGACCGCAGGGCTTGAGGCCGGACTTGAAGCCGCCCGCGCCGGCAACCGGACCTGCGACGTCGCGAACGCGCTTGGGGCCGAACTGGAAAAGATCGGCATCAAGCGCTCGGCCCGTTGCGGCTATCCGATCGGTCTGAGCTACCCGCCCGACTGGGGCGAGCGCACCGCCTCGTTCCGCGCCACGGACGAAACCGTGCTTGAACCCGGCATGACCTTCCACTTCATGCCCGGTCTGTGGCTGAAGGACTGGGGGCTTGAGACGACCGAGTCGATCCTGATCAAGGAAAGCGGCCCGGCCGAGCCGTTCTGCAACGTCGAGCGCAAGCTCTTCGTCAAGGACTGAGACGGTGCGCTATCTCGACGATACGAAGGCGCTGCTTCGCCACCTGATTGCCTATCCGACCGTCTCGACCGACAGCAACCTGGCGATGATCGAATTCCTCGCCGATCAGTTGACGTCGGTCGGGGCGCGGGTGGACATCCATCACGACGCCACCGGCGCGAAGGCCAACCTTTTCGCCACGCTCGGGCCGGAGGTGGATGGCGGCATCGTGCTGTCTGGGCATTCCGACGTGGTGCCGGTGGCCGACCAGGACTGGTCCACCGACCCGTTCGAGATGGTGGAGCGCGACGGCAACCTCTATGGCCGCGGCACCTGCGACATGAAGGGTTTCATCGCCGCTTCCGTCGCGATGGCCCCCTTCTTCGCCGAACGGATCAGGGACCGTCCGGTCCATTTCGCCTTCACCCATGACGAGGAGACGGGCTGCCTCGGTGCGCAGGCGCTCGCGCAGGTCCTGCGGGCACAGGGCATCCGTCCCGGTGTCGCGATCATCGGTGAGCCGACCTCGATGCGGATCATCGAAGGCCACAAGGGCTGCTACGAATACTCGACCCATTTCACCGGTCTCGAAGGCCACGGCTCCGGTCCCGACCGGGGGGTGAACGCGGTCGAATACGCGGT
>JAUIDM010000303.1 GCA_030428915.1 Alphaproteobacteria bacterium
GTGCTGCACGCCTCCTTCGTCTCTCGGCCCGAGGAGCGCGCGGTTTTTGCGCAGGTCTTCCGGCTTTACTGGCGCGATCCCCGCTACCTCGAGCATATGGTGAGCTTGATGCTGCCCGCGATCCGGGGCGTACAGGAAGAGCGGCGCGCGAATGCGGGTGAGAAACGCGCCGCCGAGGCGCTGCTGGATGGGGTTGAACGCGATCTGCCCGAGGTGCAGCGTGAGGACGAAGGCGAGACCCGGATAGAGATCGATGCGACCGCGACTGCATCGGCGGAGGAGCGGCTTCGCACGCTCGATTTCGAACAGATGTCAACGGCCGAGATCGCAGAAGCGAAGCGTATGATCGCGCGGCTCGCGCTGCCGGTGAAACCGCTGATCTCGCGCCGCAGCTTTGCGGCCCCCTCGGGGCGCCTGCCGGATTGGCGACGCACCATCCGTTCGGCAATCCGGCGCGGTGGCGATGTGCACGACTTTTCGACGAAGGACCGACGCAGGCGGTGGCCAAACCTCGTGGTCCTCTGCGACATTTCCGGCTCGATGTCGCAATACAGCCGCATGGTCCTGCATTTCGTTCATGCGGTCGCGAACCGGAAGGGCGCGGGATGGGCGAAGGTCCATGCCTTCACCTTTGGCACGCGGCTGACCAATATCACCCGTCATCTGGCCCAGCGTGATGTCGATGCCGCGTTGGCTGCCGCCGGGGCCGAGGCGCAGGACTGGCAAGGCGGAACCCGCATAGGCGCCTGCCTGCACGCGTTCAACCGAGACTGGTCACGCCGCGTGATGGGGCAGGGGGCGGTGGTGCTTCTGATTTCCGACGGGCTCGACCGCGATCCGGTGGCCGACCTTTCGCGGGAGATGGAGCGGCTCCACCTCTCCGCCCGCCGCCTTGTCTGGATCAACCCGCTTCTGCGCTGGGATGGGTTCGTGCCGAAGGCACGTGGCATCGCGGCGATGCTGCCGCATGTCGACAGCTTCCGGGCCGGCCATTCGGTCGCGTCACTGGCCGATCTCGGCCACGCGGTGGCGTCTGCTACTGATACAGGCGAACGCGACCGGCTGATGCGGCTTCTCCAAGAGGAGGCGGGCTAGTCCAATCCAACTATTGGATAGTGGCGCACCCGCCCGGGGCGGCGCATAGTACGAGCACAGGAGATTGCGATGGACAGGGCAGAGCACGACCGGATACCCGAGACAGCGCTTGAATGGCACCGCGCCGGCAAGGGCGCAGCTCTGGCCACGGTGATCGAGACCTGGGGTTCGGCCCCCCGGCCTGTCGGCAGCCAGTTGGTCGTGTCGGGCACAGGCGAGATGATGGGGTCGGTCTCGGGCGGCTGTGTCGAGGGTGCGGTGGTCGAGGAGGCGCTGGCATCCCATGGCGATGGCAAGTCCCGCATCCTGACGTTTGGGGTGAGCGACGAAGAGGCATTCGCGGTCGGCCTTGCCTGCGGCGGCACGATCCGGGTTCTGGTCGAGCCGGTCGGGGGAGCGATTCCCGAGGCGCTTCTGGCAGAGCTCGTCAAGGCGCGGACCGACCGGGTGCCCGTCGCCTATTCGGTTGATCTGGAAAGCTGGGAGCGCAGTCTCTTGCCGCGCGGCGACGCCTTGGCGGATCGGTTTCGTGCCGACAAATCGGGCGTGGAAGAAGACCGTTTCATCGCGATCCACAACCCGCCGCTCCGCATGATCGTCGTGGGCGCCGTCCACATCGCGCAGGCCCTTCTACCGATGGCGCGCGCCTGCGGCTATGACCCGTTTCTTGTCGACCCGCGCGAAGCATTTGGTTCTGCCACGCGCTTCCCGGGAGAGGTGATCAGCCATGACTGGCCCGACGAGGCGATGGCGGCAATTGGTCTTGATACGCGGACCGCGGTGGTGACGCTGACCCATGATCCGAAGCTGGACGATCCCGCGATCAAGGCGGCCTTGGCCTCGGATGTCTTCTATCTCGGATGCCTCGGCTCCACCCGTACTCATGCGAAACGCGTGGCGCGGCTGGCGGAGGCCGGTTTCAGCGAAGACCGGATTGCCCGTATCCACGCGCCAGTCGGCCTCAACATCGGCGCGCGTTCGCCTGCCGAGATCGCCGTATCGGTCATGGCGCAGATCACGACCGTCCTCAGGGGGACGAAGTGAGGTTCGGGCCGGTTCCGATAGCCGAGGCGACGGGCGCTATCCTGGCTCATTCGCAGATCGTCGGTGGGCGCAAGATCGGCAAGGGAACCGTTCTGGATGCGGCGACCGTCGCGGCGCTGAAGAAGGCCGGTGTCGCTGAGGTAACTGTCGCCCGGCTCGATCCCGGCGACATTGCCGAGGATGCGGCAGCAGCCGCTTTGGCCGCAGCGTTGGTGCCCGATCCGAAAGCAGCCTGCCTGAAGCTTTCGCGGCCCCATGCGGGCCGAGTGAATCTAAACGCAACAGCCCCCGGGATCGTGGAGATGGGGGCCGGGCACATCCACGCGCTGAATCGCGTTGACCCTTCGCTAACGCTGGCCACGCTCGCGCCGTTCACGCGCGTCACGCCGGGCATGCTCGTCGGCACGGTGAAAGTGATTTCCTATGCTGTTGCGGGCGAAGCGCTTGATGCGGCTTGCGCCGCGGCGCGGGCCGCGATCCGGGTGAGGCCAGTTGTCATGAAGACGGCCGGTCTCGTACTGACCACGCTCGACGGTGCGCCAGATAAGCTGGTCGGAAAGGCGCGCGAGGCGGTGGAGGGCCGGTTGAAGGTGCTCGGCGCGACCTTGTCCGATATCCGGACTGTCCGGCATGAAACCGCCGCGATTGCGGATGCGCTGGCGGCGCTGGACGGCGACATTGCCCTGATCCTGACCGGCGCGGCCACATCCGACCTGCACGATACCGCGCCGGAGGCGGTGCGTACTGCCGGGGGAACGGTTGCCCGCTTCGGCATGCCCGTCGATCCCGGCAACCTGCTGTTTCACGGCCGTCTGGGCGCCCGTCCGGTCATCGGTCTGCCGGGCTGCGCCCGCTCGCCCGCGTTGAACGGCGCGGATTGGGTGCTGGAACGACTGGTCTGCGGGCTGGACGTGTCCGACGATGATGTTGCGGGAATGGGCGTCGGCGGGTTGTTGAAGGAAATCCCGATCCGGCCGCAGCCGCGCGAGCGCAAGCGGTCTTGATCCCGATTGGCCCGGCGCAGGATTTGCAAAAGTCCAGGCGGAAAGCCTGCTGCGGGCCTGCTACGCGTCGCGCAATGCCAGGCCATGACGTTTTGGAACCGAGATTTTAACGCTCAGACCACCCAATTGCGCGGATGTATCCAACGCGATGTCGCCCCCATAGGCCCGTGCAAGATCGGCGGCGATCGCGAGGCCAAGTCCGGTACCGGGAGCTGAGCTGTCGAGCCTGCCGCCTGACCGCAGGGCTTCGCGCCTATCCCGTTCGGGAATGCCCGGCCCGTCATCCTCGACCATCAGCCAGACATAGTCTCCGGTTTCGCCGGCCGTCACCCGAATCGACGTTGCCGACCAGTTGACGGCGTTCTCGAGTATATTGCCGAGCGATTCCTCAAGGTCCTGCGCATCCATGGGAATGTGCAACTCCGCCGGGACATCTGTCGTGATCGACTTTCTCTGCACGTCCGGCATGGACCGAAAAAGCCGCATCATCCGGTCAACTGACCGGGACAGGGACGTCTTGGAGCGTGTCATGGCACCGATATTGGCCGCGCGGATACGGGCGAGCGACCGGGTAAGCTGCGCGTCGACACGGTCCAGCGCATGCCGTGCCTGTTCGGTGTCGACATTGGCATTCGACAGCGCTTCGAGTTCGTTACGCAGGATTGCCGACGGTGTTTTCAGCGCATGGGCAAGGTCAGCGGCCTGCCTGCGTCCGCGCTCGACGATTTCCCTATTGCGATCAAGGAGCGTGTTGATGTCAGTAACGAGCGGAGAAACTTCGTCGGGATAATCGCGGGGATTGAGCGCATCGCCGCTATCCCAACGATGGCTGACTTCCTGGCGCAGGCGGTTCAGTGGACGAACGACAGCCGATGTCTGCAGGACCGCGCCGACAACGCCCAATGCGCCGATGAAGGCGAATGTCGTAAGCAGGCTTTGGCGGATCTGCTGGCGGTCCGTTTCAAGTGCCTGCAATGCATCTGCCACCAAGACCACCCAGGTTGACCCGTCTTCCAGGCCAATCATGCTGACAATGCCGCGAACCGGGCCGTCGGGTCCGGCGCCGTTCCAGAATTTCGGTTCGGGCACGGCGTTTTCCGGTGCCTTCAAAAGAGCGTCGAACAGAGAACGCGATGTGGCAATATTTCCATCCGCATCGCTCAGTTGCCAGTACCTTCCTGAATATGGACGGGAATAGGCCGGGTCGGTCAGGAAGGTTTCGATCTGATCCAGATCGCCACCGGTGTTGCCAAGTGCAGAAACGACCTGGAGGTAGCGGTCGAAAAGAATGGCATCGAACCGCCGCTGGGTTAGCGCATCGAAGAAGTAGAACAGCGCAACGCCACCGATGACGACGACAATTGCCGCCCAGATCAGCCCTCCGATGATGGCCCGCTGCCGCAGCGACCGCATCAGGCAGTGTCGATCATGTATCCGCGGCCACGCACCGTCTGGATAAGTTGGGCCCCAAGCTTCTTGCGCAGGCGTGTGACGAATACCGCAATTGTGTTGGAGTCCCGGTCGCCCTCATAGTCGTAGATGTGTTCTGATAATTCAGTTCGCGATACGAGGCGGCCGGAATTGTGGAACAGGTAGGATAGAACGGCGATCTCTTGTGCGGTAAGGTCGACGGGAAAGCCATCGAGGATCACCCGTCCGCTTCGGGAATCGAATTCCACTCCGCCACGTTTGAAGATGGGATTGCTGACCCCGGCCTTCCTGCGCAAAAGTGCACGGACACGAGCCGAGAGTTCCGGCATGTGAAATGGTTTTGGCAGGTAGTCGTCTGCCCCCGCGTCAAGGCCGTCAACCCGGTCGGCCCAGCCGTCGCGGGCGGTCAGGATCAGAACCGGTGTTTCGACATTCTGCGCCCGCCAGCCCTTAAGGACTGAAAGCCCGTCCTGTTTGGGTAGTCCGATATCAAGGATAATAACGTCGTACGGTTCGTTTGCACCTAGAAACGCCGCTTCCTCGCCGTCATGGACGACATCGACAGCCTGACCGTCAGCTACGAGAGCCCGCCTGATCTGTTCGCATAGGATCTGTTCATCTTCAGCAATAAGGATGCGCATGCGGTTCCGG
>JAUIDM010000304.1 GCA_030428915.1 Alphaproteobacteria bacterium
CGGTGTGGGAAGCGTGAAACCTACAGACTTCTTCATCGAGAAAGCCCAAACTACCTCCAGAACACCGGCGGCGAACAGACAGACCCAAGCCATGCTTGATCTCCTTATGTCGGGCCGTCCCGCATGATGACCAAGATGGTGAGGTCGTCCTCATCCGACAAAATAGGACTACACGAGGAAGTTGGCAATCAGACCCTTGAAATGACTGGCTGCGATAGGCTTGCCGCGGCCATAGGTTCCCCTCGCCCCTTGCCCGGGACTATTCTCCTTCCACTTGGACCATCGCCGCCCGGGAGATCGACCGGTACCCATTGAATCCCGCCGCTTCGCAGCTCCTTTAGTGGTTCAGAGGCGGGTCACGTCGTCAGACAGAACAAGGCCGTTCGACGGATTGTCTGAGATCAAATTGCCCTAAGCGTCCCGTTCGATGCCATCCGGACTGCGGAAAATCACGCGGTGAATGATGAGGGGTTCCTGTTTTGCCTGTTCGGTGCTTGCCACCCGCGAGCGCGACGCAGGTGGCCGCCATCCTTCCCTCCGGCGTCGGTTCGCAGCCACCCGCGGGAGCAGTGTAGGATGGTATCAACCCATTGAGTATATTGATATTTATTGACAAGCTGCGACAGCGGACGACAAAGGCTGACAGGAATTTGCACACTTGATGTCAGACGACGTCGAGTACCACGGCGAAGAGCCCCGCCATGACGCCAAGGACGCCCGCCCCCATCGGAGACAGGTCCGAAATTTCAGACCAAATGCTGCTCAAAAACGATCCCGCCGGAGCTTTCGGCTCCGGCGGGACACACCCACGAAATGGCTTTTCAATCAGCACCACACACACTCGTAACAATTCAAATACCCTGCGCAGAAGTATCGCCCAGCACGCGCTAGAGGTGAACTTGTCTTGTTGGACATGTCCTTTTCGCAGAACGAACACAATGCCGGAAACAGGGGTCCGATTGGGCGTCCGACCCGGATCAATCGGACGGAATCCTGACGTCTTTGCGTCACCAGATGGCCTTTCGACCGACAGGTTTTGAAAGGCGAATCGACGCCTGGGCACTGCTGCCAGCAAAATCTCCGCGGGCGCGCAATATCCGGAGGCGGATGTTCCGGCAGGTCGGCTTTGAGACAGGCGAAGGGCAGACCGGGGAAGGTCAGGATTGCGGGACAAAGCGGACGTTCGCTTCGACTGCGACAATGGCCGCTTCGGCGAAACCGCATTTGCAAGGCACCCGTCTTCGCGTGCCCAAAACAGTCGTGTTCACTGTTGCCAAAAACGGATCAGTTCTGGCCAACCACCAAGAAATAGGGGAGATAGGAGCAAACCAGCAGCTTTCAAAAACCTCGCTTGCCGGGAAAGCGCACCCGGCATTTGCCAACATGACCTAGTGACCACGAAATTGCGAATGTCCAACGCCACCCCAGGAATCCATTCCCGCCCAAAGTCGGGACAATTCTGCGTCTGCTGCGGCCGCACCCTCATGGTGGAGACGCGACAGCTGCTGCATCGCGCCGCGCACCGCAGACGCCCCACCAATGCGCGCAATGGTCATCCCTGATCTGTGAAAACGAGCATAATCGGGGTCTCGCGCCAAGTCCTGATCGCATCGGCCCAAACCCTTCCTTGACAGATCTGTGAATGCTGATTGCGCTTCACTGAATGCCTCGAAAAGATTGCAATACTCGGATTTCGAATTTGCCATGACGATCGTCCCGCTTGCCAATATCTGCTGCAGTCTTTCGCAACCCGACGGCAACAGTAGGGCTGCATTGGGTCATCATTGGTTCGAGGCGGTGACCACATAGGTCGTTCCACGGCAGTGATCAGATTGAGCTCTCCACATGATGAGAGTGACGCTTGTGACACAGGATTTCATTTGTTGCCTCCGTGCGCGCGTCAGGCATTAATGATTTCTGACGTCACTTGCGTCACGCGGCTGGTGAAATTTCGAGTTTGACACGCCGATAAACCACCGGTTGAACTGTCAAAAAGGGCTTTCGGACGGGAGGTCGAGCCCCTTCGGACATGTTCATCTCCGCGTCTTGCCTGGCACGAAGAAATGGCGCGACGGGTTTTGTCGCGAACTTTGGCGATTGACGGCGTTACCACGAGAGCTGACCGTAGTTTGGTTTTGCAGCGTGGGTTGGAGAGCCGGTCATGATTTCGTTTGAGGGCGCCCAGTTTCCGAAGGACGTGATCCTGTTCGCAGTGTTCTTCTATGTGCGGTACACAGTGTCCTGTCGTGACTTGGAGGAGATCATTGCTGAGCGTGGGGTGCTGGTTGATCATGCTGCACTCGACCGCTGGGTCGCCAGGTACTCGCCTTTGATCGCAAGTACGGCCCGGCGTCGGAAGGCCGCTGCCGACCGATCCTGGCACATGGACGAGACTTACATCAAAGTAAAAGGCGAGTGGGTTTGCCTTTACCGCGCCGTCGACAAGCTCGGCAAAACTCTTGATTTCATGCTGTCGAATCGACGTAAGAAGTCGGCGGCGACCAGGTTCTTCGCCCGAGCTTTGGAGGTTAGCGGCCTGCCGCGCAAGATTGTCATTGACCGAAGCGGGGCCAACACCGCAGGGATCAAAGCCATCAACCGCATGCTGAAGTCCTTCGGTTGTCGGATCCCGATCGAGATGGTCAGGATCAAGTATCTCAACAATATGGTCGAGCAAGATCACGGCTCGATCAAGAAACGGATCCGGCCGATGCTGGGGTTCAAGTCCTTTGCATCAGCTTCCGCCACTCTTGAGGGTATCGAAGTGGCAAACATGATCCGCAAGGGTCAGATGACGCCAGGGCTGCGCCCATTTGCCCAATTCGAGGCGTAAGCTGCATAAGCGGACGAAGACACAGGCATCATCTAATCGGCGTCAGATTTTGCTACAAAGCCGCCCAGCATTGTCGCGGTGACGGTGATCGCCTGACGAGCGGCGGGTGGTCGGCATGGTCCGACCGGGAACTGCAAAAAACGATGCTGGAGGCTTTTGGATCGCGAAAGCCGTGCTAACGTGAGCCGTCACAGTCGTGGGAGGACGGTGTGGGCGATCGGGACCATGTGACCGAGATCGAGCGCGTCTTGCTCGGCCAGAAGACGGGACGCGACGCAACCGTCGCGGAAAGCTGGCGGCGCTGCGTCGAGACCTACGGGATGAACCCGTCCCGTCCCGATCCGGCCTATATCGTCACGGAAGACAAGCTCAGGGAGCACCGCGAACAGGCCGAACGGCTGATCGCCACCGCGCGGTCCGGTTTGCAGGCGCTGTTCCGGCAGGTTGCCGGGCAGAACTATGTCCTGCTTCTGGCCGATGCCAAGGGCGTCTGCGTCGACTTCTTTGGCGATCCGCGTTTCGAGGATGACCTGCGCAAGGCGGGCCTCTATCTGGGGTCGGACTGGAGCGAGGAACTGGCGGGCACCTGCGGTGTCGGGTCGTGCATCGTGACGGGCGAGGCGATCACGATCCATCAGACCGACCATTTCGGCCTTGCCCATACGCCCTTATCCTGCACCGCTGCGCCGATCTACGATACGCGCGGTCAGCTGGCGGCGGTGCTCGACATCTCGCTCTTGCGCTCGCCGTCGCCGAAAGCCTCGCAGAACCTGGCCATGAACCTCGTCACCGCCTCGGCACGGCGGGTGGAGATGGCCAACCTGATGGCCATGACGCGGCGCGACTGGGTCTTGCGGTTTTCGGCCTCGCCCGAGTTTCTGGAGGTCGATCCCGATGCGGCGATCGCCCTGGACGGGTCCGGCAACATCGTCGGAATGACGCGCGGTGCATTGCGGGCGCTGCTGCCGGACGGGCGCGGCACGCTTGTGGGGCGGCGCATCGAGGAAGTGTTCGACCTGTCGCTGGACGATCTGCCAAACCTCATGCGGGGACAGCCGACCGAGGATCGGGTGGTGCATCTCAGGGACGGGCGCAAGCTGTTCGGCCATGCGATTGCACCGCAGACGCGGCCGGTTTCGCCGCGGGCAAAATCGAACGCCCTGCCCGCGCCGCTGGCGAACATCGCCGGAGCCGACCCGGCCATGCAGCGCATCCTTGCCCAGCTTGCCCGGCTTGTCGCGACGCCGGTGCCGTTGTTGCTGTGCGGAGAGACCGGGACCGGCAAGGAACGTCTGGCGCGGGCGATCCATGTTGCCGGGCCGCCGGGGCGGGGATTGCACGCGGTGCGGTGTTCGGCGCCCGGCGGGATCGAGGCGCTGGCCGATGATGCCTCGGGCACGCTGTTCCTGCGGGGGGTGGAGGATCTGACGCCTGGGGCGCAGGCGGCGCTTCTGGATCGTCTGGACCGGTCTGGCGACCTGCGGGTGATCGCGTCGAGCCGCGCGACGCCCGCGGAGCTTGCCGCCGAGATCCGCCCGGACCTGTTCTATCGCTTGGCCGGGGCTGTGTTCGAATTGCCGCCCTTGCGGCTGCGGGCCGATTTCGGCTGGCTGACCGACCGGCTGATGCGGTCCCATCCCGACCACACGCTGACGCCCGCTGCGCGGGCCGAGCTTCAGGTGCGCGACTGGCCGGGCAATATCCGCGAACTGGAACGGGCGCTGGATGTGGCCACCGCGCTTGCCGAAACTCAGGTGATCGATCTTCCCGACCTGCCGCCGCCGGCCGTGCGCAGCGTCGCGGAACCTGACCCGGCCGAGGATCTGGAGGCGGTCCTGAACGCCGTCGGCTGGAACATGGCGCAGGCCGCGCGCCGAATGCGGGTCAACCGCTCCACCATCTTGCGGCGGGTCCGCAAGGCGGGCCTTGTCCCGCCGCCGTGAGGGCAGGGGGGCGTTGCACCGCTGTTGCGCGCGCAACGCCGCCTGACGGCGCGTGCGACTTTCGTGCCGGCCTGCGTGCAAATCCGTTTCCTGAAATCCTGCCCTCTGCCAGCCTGTCGCCGAAACGGGTTCAGGGAGGAAGACAATGCTCGATTCAACGTTGACCGGAGAAACGCAGGCGTTTCTGGACGATTTCGGGGCCGCGCTGGCGGCCGGGGACATCGCCGCAGCGAAGGCGATGTTCCTGAAGGACAGCTACTGGCGTGACCTTGTCGCCTTCACATGGAACATCAAGACGGTGGAGGGGCCGGATGGTGTCGAGGACATGCTGACGCATCAGCTTGCCACGACAAGGCCGCGCAACTGGCGGATC
>JAUIDM010000305.1 GCA_030428915.1 Alphaproteobacteria bacterium
AGAACGACTGGAAAACCCAATGCTTCGGCGGCTGCCACGACTGCGCCACCGCTCACCAGCCGCCCCACGGGCACCGTCAGCCCCAGTTCGCCGAGGCGCGCCTTTCCGGACGCCTCGTCCAGCATGGTCATGGCCCCGTCGGGGCGGGCTTGCAGAAGCGGGACGGGTCGTGTCGCTGTGATGCGGTTCCGCATCTCACTCCAGCGGATGGCGGCGCGGATCGCGTTCAAGGCCTCGTCGATCCCCTGCATCGGGGCGATGCCTTGAGCGATCAGCATTTCGCGCGTGTCGGCGTCGATGTTTTCCGGCAGCGTGGCGCAGATCGCGGCCGGGATTCCGTGGCGGCGCGCGGCTTCCGTAAAGGCCTTGGCGTCGTTCAGGTAGTAGACCTTGGATTCATCAAGTCCCGTCGCCGGATAGTCCTGCACCAGTACCGCCGCATCGGCGCGGACCAGCGCCATCGCGCGGTCGAAGACCGGGCCCGTGATGTCGGGCTGGCCCCAGATCGGGGTCGTGTAGTCCAGGGGGTTCGAGACTGTGGCGATGGGGGGCAGCAGCGCCGCCAGTTCCAATCGGTCGGCGTCGCCAAAAGCCGGGAATTCGAGTCCGATGGTTTCGGCGTGATCGGCAAGCATGGTCGCCCCGCCGCCCGAACAGGTGAAGCCCGCCACCCGGTTGCCCTTCGGCGCCCCCGCCACGCAAAGAAACTTCAGTGTTTCAAGAAGTTCGGACGGGTTTTTGACACGGACGACGCCGCAGCGGTCGAACAGCGCGTCGTGCAGGTCGTCGGCGCCTGAGAGCGATCCGGTATGGCTGACCGTCAGGCTTGCCCCGATCTTCGACGATCCGGTTTTCAGTGCCACGACCGGCACGCCCCGGTCGAGCGCCCTAAGACAGGCGGATTCGAAGGCGTGCACGTCGCGTAGGCCCTCGATGTGGATGCCGATTGCGCGGACGCCTGGATGTTCGGCTAGGTGGTCGACGAAATGCTCAATTGTCAGCACCGCCTGGTTGCCGCCCGAAATCATGTGGGTAAGCGGCAGAGAGCGCTGTGCCATTGTGATGTCGGACGACAGCATCCCCGACTGGGTAATGATCGCCGCGCCCCAGCCGGGGCATGACCCGCCATGGGCGAAGGGCCAGAGGGCCGCGCGGTCGAGATAGTTGATCATGCCGTAGCAATTCGGCCCGATCAGAGCCATGTCACCCGCGACCTCGATCAACTTGTGTTCCAGCGCCGCCCCCTCGGCACCTGCCTCACGGAAACCGGCTGTATAGCACACGACACCTCCTGCCCCCATCGCCGCCAGTTCGCGAACCGCTTCGACTGCGGCAGGCGCGGGCACGGCGAGGAACACGGCATCGGGCGCTTCAGGCAGGTCGGCGGGGTTGCGGTAACAGGGATAGCCGCCGAGTGTGTCGCGCTTCGGGTTCACCGCCCATATCTCGCCCGGATAGCCGCGCCGCGCCGCTTCCTTTATCGCGACCTCGGCATCACGCCCACCGATGAAGGCGATGTGACGGGGCGAGAGCAACCGGGTCAGATTGGCGCGGCGGGCGGGCGTCATGCTCCGAGCGGCCTCAGGATGGACCGCGTGATGATGTGGCGCTGGATTTCCGAGGTGCCGTCCCAGATTCGTTCGATCCGCGCATCGCGCCAGAGCCGCTGAACGGGCATCTCCTCCACCAGCCCCATGCCGCCATAGATCTGCACCGTGTCATCGGCGACCCGGTTCAGCATCTCAGAGCAATAGACTTTTACCATGGCTGCATCCTCGTCGCGCATGATACCCTGATCGGCGCGGCGCACGGTGTCGGCGACGAGAAGTTCGGCTGTTCGCAGGCCGATGGTCATGTCGGCAAGCCGGAAGCCCGTTGCCTGAAACTGGCCGATGGGCTGGCCGAACTGCTTGCGGTTCACGCACCAGTCGGTCGCCAGTTCGATCAGCCGTTCGGCCTTGCCACAGCAGGAGGCCCCGATCCAGACGCGACCCATGCCAAGCCATTTGCCAGCGAGTTCAAACCCTTTGCCCTCTTCTCCGAGGATCTGACCGGGGCCGAGCCGGACAGAGTCAAAGATCAACTCATAGGTCTTGTAGCCCCGGTTGGACACACATTTGCTGCCCTCGCGAAAGGTGACGCCCGGCATGTCGCGGTCGACAAGAAAGGCGGTGACGCGCTTGCGCGGGCCGCGTTTGGTCTCATCCATCCCGGTTGTGGCAAAGACGATGGCGAAATCTGCCATGGTGGGGGCGGAAATGAAGTGCTTCATCCCGTCGAGAATCCAGTCGTCCCCATCCTTTCGCGCGCGGCTTTGCATCCCCATTGCGTCCGATCCCGCGCCGGGCTCTGTCAGGCCGAACAGCTCGCGCTTTTCGCCGGTGACACAAGGCATGAGGTACCTTTCAACCTGATCCCCTTCGCAGGCCAAGAGCAGTTCCGTCGGCCGCGCGATCCAGGAATGCAGCGCGTGGCTCGTCCGACCGAATTCACGCTCGATGACCGACATCTGGGTGTAGTTCAAACCGCCACCGCCGATGCGTTCTGGCAGATTGGCGGCGAAAAGGCCAAGCTCTTTCGATTTCGCCTCGATCTCGCGGCCGATTTCCTCCGGCACCTCGCCGGTTTGATCGACAAGCTCTTCGTGCGGGATTACTTCCTTGTCGAGAAAGGCGCGGACCGAGGCGCGCAGAAGCTCGTCCTCATGCGACAGGTGGGCATTCATCGGGTCTCTCCGGAATTGCGGATGCGGCGCGCGTTCAGCGCCTGAATAATGAAGAAGATCAGCGTAATCGCGATCAGCACCACGGCGGCGGCGGCGACGGTCGGATCGGTGTTTTCGCGGATGCCGTTCCACATGCGGCGGGGCAGTGTGTAGACGCTGAATTTCGACAGGAAGAGCGTCACCACGATCTCGTCCCACGACGCGATGAAGGCAAAGATCGCGCCAGCCAGCACGCCCGGGCGGATGGAGGGCAGGATCACCCGCCGCAGCGTCGTCCAGTTCGAGGCGCCGAGATTGCGCGAGGCTTGCTCCAACCGTGGATCGAAACCGGCGAGCGAGGCCGAGACCGTTATCAGGACAAGCGGCGCGGCCAAGACAGTGTGGGCAAGGATCAGACCGGGATAGGTGTCGATCAGGCCCAAGGGCACCATGAAGCGGTAGAAGGCCATGGCCGATATGATCGGGGGGACCACCAGCGGCAGGAGAAGGAAAGCCCTGACCGCCTCGCCCCATTTCGATGAGACCCGCCAGAGACCGATGGCGCAGAGTGTTCCAAGCGCAGTGGCGAGCGCGGCCGAGGTCACGCCGATGACCGCGCTTTGCCAGAAGCTCGACATCCATTCCTCGCTGCCGAAGAGCTTTTCGAAGTGGCGGAGGGACAACTCGCCGTTGGGCATTGACAGGAACCGTTTCGGCGTCAGCGAGACGGGAATGGCGATCAGGGCAGGGGCCACGAGAAACAGCAGCAGAAGCCACGCCCAGTAACGATTCAGGGTTTCGGAGACACTGCGCCTCACGCCTTGGCCCCCCCAAAGATCGTCGAAAGCTTCATGAAGCGCGACATGAGGAAAAGAAGGGCGAGCACACCGAAGAGCATCAGTGCCGCCAGCATCGCGGCGGTGCCCCATCGCAGCGTTACGAGGATCTGGACCGAGATGTATTCGGCCACCATCAGCACCTTGCCGCCGCCGAGGATCGCGGGCGTGACGTAGAAACCAAGCGAGAGGATGAAGACAAGAAGCGATGCGGCGACGAGCCCCGGTTTGGTCAAGGGCAGGTAAACCCGCCAGAACGTCTGGGTGCCCGTTGCGCCAAGGCTGCGGGAAGCCGACAGCACCCGCGTATCGATATTCTGCATCGTGGCCAGCAGCGGCAGGACGGCGTAGGGAATCATGTAATGGATCATGCCGATCAGCACGCCGAGTTCGTTCCGCATGAACTCGACGGGCTCGGAGATGATCCCGATATTCACCAGCGTCTCGTTTACCAGCCCCTTGCGGCCGAGAAGCATGAGCCAGGAAAAGGTGCGGACGAGCACCGAAATCCAGAAGGAGACGAGCAACAGGCTCAGCATCCGGTTGCGGCTGCCCTGGGCGACATGCACCATCGCGTAGGCGATGGAATATCCGAGGATCACTGAAAAGACAGTGGTGATGACGCAGATACGGATCGTCGTCCAGAGAATGCCGGCGAGGTTGTCGGAGGTGACGAGCGCCGCGTAGTTGCCAAGCCCCGGCTCGGGGTCGGTGACGCTCAGCCAGAGGATATTGACGATGGGACCAAGGAACAGCGTCACCACAAGCGCAAGGAACGGCAGGACAAGAAGCCAGCCGGTGCCGATGCGGGTGATGGGGGATCCGTTCATCTGGTCACTTCCACGGGAAATCTGGAAAGGGGCGGGACCGTCAGGCCCCGCCAGTCGTCAGGCCCGGCGGCACGGGAGCGGCACCGCCGGGGTGAGGATCACGAGATCGCGTCGAGGAAGGCGTTGACGGCATCGCCGCCGTTCTCGCCCCACCAGGTCGGATCGTTGTAGACGATGCCGTCGATGTTCATCGCCGAAGTGATCGCATAGGGCTGCTGGTCCTCTGGGATCTGTGCGAAGGCCTCGGGGTTCGAGGGCGTCATACCGAGGCAGTCGAGCAGCGTCAGTTGCGACGGCACCCCCTGCGCAGTGGCGATGAATTTCATCACGGCCTCGCGCCCCGCCGGGTTGCCCTTCGGCACGATGTAGGCGCCGGGCATGGCGAGGGCCTCGTTCATCACCAGCTTGTAGCGGCCGTCGGTGTCGTTCTCGATGTTGCGGCCGCGGTTCTGCCAGACCATGCCCATCGAGACTTCGCCATTGACGACCATCGAATGCGCTTCGGAGCCCGACCCCCAGTAGAGGCTGTCGTCCTTGATCGATTTGATCTTTGCAAGCGCCCGGTCCATGTCGAGCGGATAGAGCGCGTCCTTCGACACCCCGTCGGCCAACAGAGCGCCTTCCAAGGCGCCGTTCGCCCATTTGTATAGCGACCGCTTGCCGGGGAACTTCGCAGTGTCGAAGAAGTCGGCCCAACTGTTCGGCGGATTGTCCCCGTAAGCCTCGGTGTCATAGACGAAGGCATAGCCGTAAAGGATGATCGAAACGCCGTATTCC
>JAUIDM010000306.1 GCA_030428915.1 Alphaproteobacteria bacterium
GGCCATCAATGCAGGGCCCAACGCTGCACCGACCTCAACGGCATGGCCTTCAGCGGCGAGGGCGCTGAGGATACCCTCGGCCGACGCCAGTGCGTCGAGACCGACCGCATGGGCAAGCTGGTGTACTTTGCCGGGGTAGGTGGAAAGGATCAGCGCGGTATTGCGCGCTGCCGCCGGGGTCATGGCAAGCCGGTGCCAACCCCCGACACGATCGGCAACGGCGGCGATGCGGTCCGGGTCGGCACGGTGGGCGAAGCGGGAGAATTGCAGGTCAGGATCGCGGCGGCCGGGGCTCTTGAAGCTTGCGACACCGGCAAAGATGCGGCCGTCGACCTCGGGCAGCACGACATGCATGGCAAGGTCGGCTGGGGAAAGACCACGTTCGGCTTCGGCCCAGTCCTTCTGCCGCGCGGTCGAGAGGGCCACCTGGAAGACCGGGCACCCGGCTGCATCCAACGGTGAGGCGGAGCCGTCCGCGCCTTTCGCCGAGAATGCCGTCGCGTTGACGATGGCCGCGGGTGCAAGCCGGCTGAGTTCCGCCCGCAGCCATGCGGCCGCGGTCGGGTCTTTCAGCGATGCGGCATAGGCGCCGATGGTCGCGAAACCGCGATCTTCCAAAGCGCCGATCAGCGCGTCCACCGGATTGGTATCCGCGGAGGTCAGGTAGGACCGGTAGAAGGTGACGACGGCGAGGGGGCGTTCGGACACCTCGGGGGCGGGCACCACGCCTTTGCCGGGCAGGTACCAACCGAAGGCGGGCACGGTCTTGTCCCCGATCACCGGTCCGGCATAGAGGCCCGCCGCCAGCGCCAGTTGCTGCAGGGCCGCCTGCGCGGCAACGGCCCCGCCTGCATCACAGAGCGCCTGCAGGCGTCGCAGGGTCGATTTCGGCAGGGTGGAGAGTGCATCCAGCCGCGCATCTTCACGCCCGTCGGCGGGCAGGACAGCCAAGGCGATGCCTTTGCGTCGGGCAAGGTCCTGCACCTGGGCGAGGCCGTAGGGCCAGTAGCTCTCGCCGCCGATCAGCCGGATCAGGATGCCCTTCGCGCCCACGAGCGTCTGTTCAACGTAGGTGTCGACCGACAGGGGGTGTCGCAAAGCCACGAGGTTTGCCAGCCGCAGCGTCGGCAGCCCCCCCGCTGCCCGGTGCCAGCCTGCCGCGAACGCGCCAAGGTCGCTGTCGGAAAAGGACAGCACCACCAGATCGGCCGGGTCCTGACCCAGGTCGAACGGGGTGTCCGTTTCCTCCAGCCCGTGGCTTTCGCGGAAGACGACATGCATGGCGGATCAGGCCCCTACGGTTTCCGGCAGCAGAACCGCGCGGATCGCGGCCGGATCGACGTCGTCATGCTCGCCGATCACGACGAGCTTAGAACTGCGCGGCGCATCACCCCACGGCCGGTCGTATTGTGCCCGAATGCGTTCGCCCACCGCCTGCAGAAGCATCCGCATCGGTTTGCCCGCGACGGCGACATAGCCCTTCACCCGCAGGATGTTCTGTTCGCGCGCCAGCCGCACGATGGCGGCCTGCAACGCTTCGGGGTCGGCGATCTCGGGCAGATCGATCACCACCGTATCGAAGTCATCGTGTTCATGGTCGTCATGGCCGTCATGATGCGAGGGGCGGGCGTCGAGATCGTCCTCGGCAGCCGCGTTCAGACCGAGGATCACAGCCGGGTCTATGCGCCCCTCTTCCATCGCCAGGATCGGTAGTTTGCGCGGGGTTTCGGCCTCGATCACCGCGCGCGCCGCGGCCAGGCCCGCCTCGCCTGCGAGGTCAGCTTTGGAAAGAAGCACGATATCCGCGCAGGAAATCTGGTCTTCGAACACCTCGGACAGCGGCGTTTCATGATCGATACTGTCATCAGCCTCGCGCTGGGCCTGCACGGCATCGACATCGGGAGCGAAGCGCCCCGCCGCCACCGCCTCGGCATCGGCCAGCGCGATGACACCATCCACGGTGATGCGCGAGCGGATCGCGGGCCAATCGAAGGCCTTCAGAAGCGGCTTCGGCAGGGCAAGGCCGGAGGTTTCGATCAGGATATGATCGGGACGCTGGGGCAGGGCCATCAATGCCTCGATCGTCGGGATGAAGTCGTCTGCCACGGTGCAGCAGATGCAGCCATTGGCCAGTTCGACGATATTCTCCGCCGGGCAGTTCTCATCGGCGCAGCTTTTCAGGATATCGCCGTCAACGCCGACGGTACCGAACTCGTTGACCAACACCGCCAGTCTTTTGCCTTGCGGGTTCAGCATCAGGTGGCGGATCAGAGTGGTCTTGCCCGCGCCAAGAAAGCCGGTGATGACGGTGACGGGAATTTTCGAAAGTTCGGACATTCAGGACTCCATCGGGGGAATGCGGGCAAGGCTCTGTTTGCGGAAGATCACGGGACGGTCACGCCATGGCACAATGCCGTCTTCGGTCGCGGCATAGGCCGCGACGCCGGAGAGGATATCGGCGACATGCTCGTCTGGATTAAGGCCGCGATAGACGTAAGACCAGCGGCCGGGGCCCGAAATCGCGATATTGCAGCCGTGGTCGCAGGCCGAAAGGCACTCTACCGGGACAATGCGGACACCTTCTGGCGCGCCTTCGGCCTGAAGCGCTTCCAGTAGTCGGGTGCCGGGGCGCACCTCGTCCTCCGGGATAGGCTGACCCATCCGGCAGGTCGTGCAGACATGCAAAGTTACGGTCACGGATCGCCTGTCCTTTTTCTTAACCGGAAAGGGGCGGGCCTGCGGGGGGCATCCATTTTGCCCCGAGCCGGTCGCGGAATCCCCCGTCCGCCGTCACATTCCTGCGCTGGCAGGTCTCCCGGCTTGCGGATGTCGGGGCCTGACGGCCCCGGCGGCCCCTCCCCCTTCCCGGCATGCCGCCAGTGGGCCTTGGGGGGCCTCTCCGGTCACGGTCGCGGGGGCGGCTGCGCTTCGGCGCTGGACCGTGGAAGGTCGCAAAGCCTGTCGCATTCCCTCTTCGCCTGTCCTAGGACAGGAACCAGCGCTGCCTCTCCTGAGGCATTGATGCGCCTGTTGTCAAGCAAACATGGTCCGGCATGGACGGCTACAGAGACCCAATGCACAGGAACGACCCGCCAAGCTTCACGGGCGGCATCTTCGCCACCGCGCACCGACCGATGTTCCTGGTTATGGCGATCTGGGCCGTCGCGGTGGTGGGTTGGTGGCAATGGGGCGAATCGGGCGGGCCGGACGGGAACGTGTTTGGATCGCCCACTCTCTGGCATGCCCATGAATTGGCTTTCGGTTTTGCCGGGGCGGCCTTTGCTGGCTACACCTTGACCGCCGCGCCAAGCTGGAGCCACAGGCCGCCTGCCGCAGGTGCGCCGATCGCCATCCTGACAGCGCTCTGGATCATTGCGCGGATTTCTGTTGCCGGGGCGATGGGGCCGCCATCACTGCCCGTTGCCCTGGCCACCGCCGCGTTCTTCATCTGGCTCGCTTTCTTGCTCGGCCACGAGGCTGCCGCCGGGCGCTCTGTCAAGGGGGCGCTTCAGGCCGCATTCGCGGTGCTGCTGGGTGTTGCCGATGTGGCCGTGATCCTCGGTCTTTCAGGGCCCCGTACCGCGATCCTCGTCTTCGCGCTGATCCTGTCGGTTGTCGGTGGACGCATGGTCAGGGCCTTTACTGACAACCGGACCGTTGCAGCTGCAGACCGGCCATTGCCGCGCGGCGCAGGCGCGGGGCATGTCGGCGCCTCAGCTATCGCGGTCGCGTTGGGGGCATCCGTGGCCGGTGATGAAGCGATTGCAGGTTCGGCGCTTGTCGCGGCCGCACTGGCCGAGGCGTTCCGGCTTCTCCTCTGGCAGAGAGCGGCCATCCGGCATGACGCGCTCCTCCTAATGCTGCATCTTGGCTATCTGTGGCTTCCCGTCGGGCTGCTGCTGACGGGGCTCGCGCATATTGGCCAGTCCGTCCTGGGGGAAGCGGAAGCTTTGCACGCGCTAACGGCCGGGGCTATGGCTTGCCTGATCTATGCGGTTGCGGCACGGGCGGTGGCACGACGCGGGCCGCATCGTCTGATCGCCGGGTGGGCGAGCATATCGGGTTTCGTGGCCCTCTGGCTTGCGGCCTGTCTGCGTCTCGCCCAGGGTGCGTTTCCGGACCTCGGCGCCATTGCAACCCATCTCTGGATCGCGGGCTGGGTGGTTTTTCTCATGACGCTGCTCCCGACCCTGCGCGGGGCCCCCCAGCGCCCAATCTTCAGCGGACCGCGCGCATGAACGGCCCCTCGTCATCCAGAGCGCAATCGCCTATTGAACACGAACGAACCGACCGGAAGGACCTGCCATGACCGCCTCCAGCCCGCCGAATGATGCCGAACGCCACGCCACGAAGATGGCCAAGAAGAAGGCCGCGCGCGACAAGATCATGGCGACGAAGGAGGGCGAGAAGGGCCTGATCATCGTCCATACCGGGGCCGGCAAGGGCAAGTCCTCCTCGGGCTTTGGGATGATCCTGCGCTGTATCGCGCATGAGATGCCATGCGCCGTCGTGCAGTTCATCAAGGGGGCGTGGTCCACCGGCGAACGCACGCTGATCGAGGCCAATTTCGGCCATCTCTGCCAGTTCTACGCGATGGGCGAGGGCTTCACCTGGGAAACCCAGGACAAGGAGCGGGACATCGCGGCGGCGCGCAAGGGGTGGGAAAAGGCAAAGGACCTGATCCGCGATGAACGCAACCGGATGGTGCTGCTGGACGAAATCAACATTGCGCTGCGCTACGATTATCTGGATTTGGCTGAAGTAGTGGCGTTTTTGCAGGATGAGAAACCCGCCATGACCCATGTCGTGCTGACGGGGCGCAACGCCAAGGAGGAACTGATCGAGATCGCCGATCTGGTGACCGAGATGACATTGATAAAGCATCCGTTCCGGTCGGGGATCAAGGGGCAGAAGGGGGTCGAGTTCTGAGAACGCGGCCGGGGGCGCTGCCCCCCAGACCCCCGAGGTATTTGTGGCAAGATGAAAGACAGAAACCATTTCTTAACCATGAGGTTGCAAGGTCGCGGCACGGTACAGGGAGAGGTCCGGTTGACCGTGCAAGGTGAAAGCGCCGCGTCGTCCGCCGCAAGTCGGTGGGGTACGCGGCGCCGATCTGGCGCTGCGGCTTTCATCTTGCCGGAAAATA
>JAUIDM010000006.1 GCA_030428915.1 Alphaproteobacteria bacterium
GGAACGCGGTCGAACTTCACGAAATCCCAACCCGAGGCGGACAGCATCGTTGCCTCGCTGTCGAGCGAAGCGGCCATTGCCTTGCGGTCGTTTTTCAGCATTTCGCCATCGCAGATCTGGAGCGGTGTCGGAAAGAATTTGTACTCATACATGTCAGGTCCCCACCTTCTTGTGCTTCCGAGCTTTTGCCAGGTGTGCTGTCGGCTCAAGCGAAATGTGGCGGAAATGCGGCTTAAATGCGCCAAGATTAGGATGCTTGCACGTCCAATTTTAGACTTAAATATATGAAATTAATTGATTTTTTAGGGTATTGATTATCGATCGGCGGTGGATTGCAAGGCTGTTTGAGCCGGGCAGACAAAGCTTTGTGCCGACCGGTATTGCCCACGGGATGGCGACGCTGGCCGAAACCGCTGGCGAATCCCTAACGCGAATTCTCGTCGGTCGAAGGGGCCGGGTCGGTGTCCGACGGGGCGGGGTTCGTCCCCCCCCGGGCAGGTTCGACGGTCAGGGCCGGTGCTTTTCCTTCCGGGGCCGTGGCCATGAGCAGCTTGCGCGGGGCTTCGTCTTCCGGTCTGGACGCAGAGCGGCGGAACACAAGAACCGAATGATAGACCGTGGTCCGCTTTGTGAAGCCCGAACGTTCTTCCGAGGGCAGAGTGTCGGCGCGAATGTATTCCCAGCCTTCGCGGGCCATCACGTTCATCAGGGATGTCAGTGCGTGGGCGAAGCGGTCGGGCGGCGTTTTCGCGCCGGGTGCCTTTTCGCCCCGGTTCGGGGCGGGCACGACCTTGTACTCGTACTTCTGCATCCTGGCCTCGTTTGCTTGATCCCGCCAACCCGCGCCCCATACCGAAAGCCGGGCTTTTCGGCAAGAGCTACGCCCCGTCCATGGCGGGGGCCGTCGCCTTTTCCGGCGGGGTTGCCCGCAGAATGCCGTCAGGTCTCAGGCAGGTTGGTGCCGATCGCTCCTATGTCGAACGGGGTCGATTGGTAGATCTCGTTGATCCAATTGCCGTATAGAAGATGGGCATGGCTTCGCCAGCGATTGAGCGGCTGCTGGCGTGGGTCATCGTCAGGGTAATAGTTCATCGGTACATTGATCGGTGTGCCGTTGGCGATGTCGCGGTCGTACTCTTCCTTCAGCGTGCCGCTGTCATATTCGAAATGATTGAAGATATAGAGCGCGCGGTGGCAGCGGTCCTCGATCAGACAGGGGCCGACCTCGTCCGAGCCGAGCAGCGTGCGCAGCCCTTCGGCGCCATCGACCTCCGCCTGCTTCATCTCGGTCCAGCGGCTGACCGGAATGACGAAATCGTCTGAGAAGCCGCGCAGATAGGGCGAAGCCGGGGCGAGGTTCTGATGGCGAAAGCAACCGAAAGCCTTGGCGTCGAGAATGTGTTTCTTGAGCCCGTGGAAGTGGTACGCCATCGCCATTCCACCCCAGCAGACGCCGAAGGTGGAATGGACATTGGTCTGGGTCCAGTCCATGACCTCCAGCAGTTCGTCCCAATAGCTCACCTCCTCGAACGGCAGATGTTCGATCGGGGCGCCGGTGATGATCAGCCCGTCGAACTTCTCCGCCTTCACCTCCTGAAACGGGCGGTAGAAGGCCTCCATATGCTCAGCAGCGGTGTTCCTGGTCTGGTGCTCGCTCATGCGGATCAGTTGGAAGTCGATCTGCAGGGGTGTCGCGCCGATCAGGCGGGCGAACTGGTTTTCGGTCTGGATCTTCTTCGGCATCAGATTGAGAAGGCCGATGCGCAGGGGCCGGATGTCCTGATGCGCGGCCCGGTCGGGCGACATCACCATGACGCCTTCCTGCGACAGAACGTCGAAGGCTGGCAGCGTCTCGGGCAGGGTGATGGGCATCGGGGTTCTCCTGATCGGAAGGGCAGAGATAGTCCGGTCAGCCGCGCGCCTCAAGGGCCCCGGCGATCAGGTTATCAAAATCGCCCTTGCTGCGGACCCGCGCGACCTCTTCGGCGGTCACGGTGACGCCCCAGTTTTCCGCCATCGTCTCGTAGAGCGGCTGCCGGTGGGCCAGCGCGCGCGAATACGTCCAGCGCACGAAGGCGTCGGGGTCCACCCGGTTTTCGGTCAGGTCTTTGGCCTTCAGATACTCAACCCAGGCGGAATTCAGGAAGTCGGGCTGGTAGTACATCGGCTTCGGCGCCCGGTCGAAACGGCGGATCAATTCGTCGGTATGGGCCTCGGACCCCTTGATCCAGACCATGAGCGCGGCATCCGACAGCGAGGTCAGGACCGGGTCGGCCCTGTCCCCGGGATCGACGACTTCGCAGATAGAGCCGCCGCTGTCGCAGATGAAATGATCGTAGCCGTAGAGCGTGTGGGCCCGGTCGATGAAATGCGCGGTGTCCAGAAGCGCCGCGATCTCGGCCGTGCGGTGCTGATCCTGACGCTTCATGTATTCTGCGAAGGGCAGCCCCCCCTTGGCCGGGTCGCCGGGCTTGCCGAGATAGGTCGAGAGCGGCGCGAGATTGTTGAAGGTGATGTTAGAGGTGATGTGGACGGAATCCGACATCAGGAGTTCGCGCAGAAGCGGTACCTTCATTGCCTCGCGCTTGAAGTTGTCGGCGATGTGTTCGCCCATGTAGCGCGTGCCGATGCGGTAATCGATCGAATAGTGGAACCAGTTGCCGCCCGCGCGCAGAAGATTGGCGATATGGGTCTTGCCAAGACCGGACATGCCAAAGACCAGCACCCGCTTGTGCGCCGCCGCCCGCCACTCATCCGCCGTCCTGTAGATCATCGCAAGCGTCCCGCTGAAGCCGTTTGCGGCCTGCCTAGCGCCAAGCGGCATCGAGATCACGTGGTTTTTGCGGCCAGAAAACGAAAAAGGCCCCGCTGTTGCGGGGCCTTTGAGTGATCTCGTCGGATCAGAAGCTGTAGCCGACCCGGAGGCCTACGCCGATACCGTCGTTGTCGGCGAAGTCCGATCCGATGGTCGTAGTGGCGTCGCCAATGTCGACGTAGCGGATACCACCGGTGATCTTGACGTTGTCCTGAGTGTAGGTCGCGGCCAGGCCGATGCTCTTGAAGCCGTCAGTCGGACCAAGGTTTCCGGTCGGCGTGCCAATGTTCTTCTCGTAGCCGACCGACACAGCCCCGGACCAGTTTTCATTGAACCTGCGACCGACGCCGAGGTTGTAGGTGATGATGTCGTCGGAATAGGACACAACCGGCACGCCCAGGAACGGCGGCGTAATATTCGTCTTCGACCATTCCACCCAACGGATTGAGCCGAACAGCAGCGTGTCGGGGGCGACCCCGGTCTGGAATTCGAGATTCACCGATTGTGGGATTTCGACTTCCATCGTGTTGGCCGCAAGCGGAATGGGTGCGAGGCCGTTTTCGACCGTATCGAACGTGTGCGTGATCTTCGAGTTGTAGGTCAGCGCGACGCGCGCCGCGATATCGGGCCGTTCCCAGGCAACACCGGCAACGTAGCCGACCTGGTAGTCGCGGTTGGACGACAGGCTGTAGTTCGTGAACGCCGGGCTGATCAAAGGCGCGACAATGGTCAGATCGCCCTTGACGCTTTGCAAGCGCAGACCGCCATAGACCGAGAAGTTGGAGGGCAGCTTGTAGCGCAGAAGCCCTGTCACGGCGGTGGACCGGACCTTTGCCGACGAACCGGCAAACGGATAGGGCGCAGCGCTGACGGGATAGCTGACATCGGCTCCAATCGGCTGATCCACTATCAGAGCGAGGTCGAGATCATCGCTGAGCGCCCGCTTGTAACCGAGCGAATAGGTGACGTAGGAACCTGCCATGTCGCCGCTGGCCAATCCGGTAAAGAATCCGGTGCCGACGCCGCTGACGCCCGGATTGAACGAACCGAGCGAGAACTCGGCGTAATTTCCCGTTTCAAAGAGAATGGCAACGGATTGGGCGGACCGCTCCATCCCGCCCGCATAGGCGGTGGTTGCACTCAATGCGATGCCCGCGGCGACGCTACATACTTTCTTCATTTTTCCTCATCCCAGACGCGATCGTGGTTGCTTGTTTTTTTGGCGAACCCTAGTCAGGCCTTGACGCGCGCGTCAATTAATGACGTCACGTCTCAGTCTATCGCGTTCAGGTTGTTACGCTACGGAAACCTCTTCCGGCGGACACATTAATCCAGTTTGCGGCAAGGATCACACAGCCGCCGGCCAGGACCCAGAAATCCATGGGTTCCGCATAAAAAGCCGTTCCGATGAGGGCAATGACCGGGAGCCGCAGGAAATCCACAGGCGTCACGATCGACGCCGGCGCAAGCGAGAGCGCCTTGGTCAGGCTGAAATGCGCGACAAGCCCGGCAAGCCCCATGACGATGACCCAGGGAAGCACTTGCATCTCCGGCCAGGCAATATCGCCGTCGAACCCGGCGCACACCAGGCCGAGAATGCTTTGCATGACCGCCAGCCAGAACAGGATACCGATTACCGATGTCACGCGGGTCAGGCGTTTGGTCGCAATGGCTGTGCCCGCGAACGCGAACGCGCAGAGAAGCGCGGCGATCAGGCCGATGGACAGACCACCGGTGCCAAAGGGCCGCGCGACGATCAGGATGCCGCAAAAGCCCAGCAGGACCGCGATCAGCTTGATGCGTGTCATGCGCTCGGACAGCAAGAAAGGTGCCGTCAGTGCGACGATGAGGGGACTTGAAAACTCCAAGGCGAAAAGCTGCGCCAGCGGGATGAGCGCAAGCGCGTAGAGCCAGAGGTTCTGACCGACGAAATGGATGACGTTGCGCAAGGCATGCTGGCCCAGATGGCGGGGCTCGATCTCGGCCAGCCGTCCGGTCGCTGCGGCAATGGCGACGACGACGGCGACTCCGATAAGCGAGCGGTAGAGCATCATCTCGAACGTATCGAGCGTCGCGCCGATCTCGCGCCCCGAGATGGCGAGGGCGGTGAAGCCGATGATGGAGCCAATCATCCACAGTGCCGCGGCCACCGGACGATGAACGACGACCCGCGAAGCATCGACCGGCGTCATGCGGATGCACCGCTGGCGGCGCCGCGTGCGTGAAAGATGAAGCCGAGGAAATTCAGCAATATCTGCGCGGCGAGGATCGCCGTCGATCCGGTCGGATCGTAGTCGGGCGCGACCTCGACCAGGTCGATGCCGACGATGTCGTGCGCATTCGCCACACCCTGAAGGATCTCCAGCACCTCGTAATAGAGGAAACCGCCATGGCTCGGCGTGCCGGTCCCCGGCGCGATGGAGGGACAGAAGCCGTCGATGTCGATCGTGACGTAAAGCCGCGCGTCCTTGGGAATGCGCGCCAGTACGCCCTCGGGCCCCAGCGCCCGCACCTGACGGACCGAGAGGATATCCGCCCCCATCTTGCGGGCGGCGTCATAGCCTTCCTTAGCGGTGGACGACACGTTGCGAATCCCAAGCTGGGTCAGGCCCGTGACATAGTCCTTCTCTGCCGCGCGCCGCATCGGATTGCCGTGGCCGTGGCGTACTCCGTGGCGTTCGTCGACGAAGTCGAGATGGGCGTCGATCTGCAGGATATGGATCGGCCCCTGACCGTCGAAGGCACGAATGCAGGGGATATTGACCGAATGATCGCCGCCGATCACCACGGGCAAGGCGCCCGCGTTCACGATCGCACGAACGCCCGCCTCGATGTTGGCGTGGCTTTTCTCGGTATCGGTATGGACGATATCGGCATCGCCGAGATCGACGATGCGCACATCGGGGCCAAGATAGGTCGCATCGTCCTCGTGGTCATAGGCCCCTGCATGGCCGAAGGAAAAGAGCGTCGAGGCCTCGCGCACCGCGCGGGGGCCGAAGCGCGCGCCGGGACGGAACTGGGTGCCAAAGTCGAAGGGCGCGCCGAGGATCGCGACATCCGCCTCGATCCGGGTCCAGTCCTCGAGATAAGGCCGCTTGCCAAAGGTCGAAATGCCGACGAAGGGCAGGTTCAGCCGTCCGCCTTCATATCCGTGTCCGCCCATCTGAAATACCCCTGTTTCGTCATCCGGTAAGTCTTGGCATGTTTCCGGCGGGAAGTAAGCCCCGCTGCATCAGGCGCGACCGAAATGCCGCAACCCAACGGAAAGTTGCGGCGATGCCGTTCGGCCACTCGCAAGCCCCGGTCGTCTTCGCCATCTTGTCGGCACCTTACAGGCAGGGATGATGGTGATGGCATTCAAACCTCCGGCACCGACGAAACCGGGGCTGTGGCGCCGGACCCCTCCGGCGCTCTTTCCGCCGGTGATGGGTCTGTTCGGTCTTGGTCTGGCATGGCGACGTGCCGTCGAGGCCGCGGGCGTGCCGGCGGGTATCGGCGAGGCCATTCTGGGCGCTGTGACGCTGCTCTATCTTTTTGCGCTTGCGGCTTATGCTGGCAAGCTCATGCGCCGTCCCGCCGTGATCGTCGAGGATTTGCGCATCCTGCCCGGGCGCGCCGGAATCGGAACGATGGTGCTTTGCCTCTATCTGCTGTCCCTGACCATCTATCCCTATGCGCCTGACGCCGCGCTGGGCCTGCTCTATGCCGCCTTCGCGGTCCATTCGGCTTTCGTCCTTCTGCTGATCTACGTCTTTGCGACAGGGCCGGCCGAACAGCGCCGTGTGACGCCGGTCTGGCATCTCAATTTCGTGGGCTTCATCATCGGCGGGCTTGCGGCAGTCGCGACCGGCCTGATCGGTACGGCCCTTGCGGTGCTTGGCATCACGGCGCTCATCGCGGTGGCGATCTGGGCGGTCAGCCTTGATCAGATCGTCAAGGAAACGGTGCCAGCCCCACTTCGCCCGTTGCTGGCGATCCATCTCGCCCCGGCGGCCCTTCTGGGGCTTGTCGCCAACGGGCTGGAGTTTGAGGCTGTTTCGCAGCTCTTCGCAGTGCTTGCCGCCTTGCTTGTGGCCGCGCTGGCGCTGCGCGGCTTCTGGCTGACCGCGGCGGGCTTTTCGCCGCTCTGGGGGGCCTTTACCTTTCCGGCCGCGGCCACCGCATCCCTGTGGCTGGTGCTGGGCGGGGTCTGGTACTGGCCGGGCGTTGGTCTCCTTGTGCTTGCGACGTTTGCCATTCCGGTCATCGCGTTCCGCATCCTGCGGCTTTGGGCGGGTGGGCAGCTTGCGGTCAAGACCAACGCCGCGACGGCCTAACGGCACGCCCCGGATTCACCTTTGAGTGTCGGCGGCAACTTGAACACTCAGTTGCGTTCTCAAATGATCGCTTCGGCGAAATATGGGATTTTGGGCTTGCCATCCCGGCCCCCCCATGAAACAGGGAAGCGCCAAACGAAACTCCCCCCTGGAGGCTCCCATGGAGATTCGCGAGGCTCTCACCTTCGACGATGTGCTTTTGGTTCCCGCGGCATCGAATGTCCTGCCGTCAGATGCCGAGACGTCGACCTGGGTGACCAGGTCCATCCGGATGAACATCCCGCTTTTGTCCTCCGCAATGGACACAGTGACCGAGGCGCGAATGGCGATTGCCATGGCGCAGGCAGGTGGGATCGGCGTCATTCACCGCAATCTGGACATCGAAGAACAAGCCGCAGAGGTCAGCCGGGTCAAGCGCTTTGAAAGCGGGATCGTCTACGACCCGATCACGCTGAACCCCAATCAGACTCTGGCCGATGCCAAGGCTCTGCAGGAGCGTTACAACGTCACCGGATTTCCGGTCGTCGATGACGGCGGCCGTGTCGTTGGCATCGTTACCAACCGGGATATGCGTTTCGCCTCGGACGACAAAACCCCGGTAAGGGTCATGATGACGGCCGAGAACCTTGCGGTGCTGACCGAACCGGCCGATCTCGATCAGGCGAAGAGCCTTATGAAGGCACGGCGGATCGAGAAGCTTCTGGTGACCGATGGGCAAGGCAAACTGACGGGGCTTCTGACCTTGAAGGATACCGAAAAGGCGGTGCTGAACCCCAATGCCTGCAAGGATGATCTGGGCCGGCTGCGTGTCGCGGCGGCTTCGACCGTCGGCGATGCGGGCTTTGCCCGGTCGCAGGCGCTGATCGAGGCGGGCGTGGACATGGTTGTGATCGACACTGCGCATGGTCACAGCGAAGGCGTCGCCCGCGCCGTGGAACGGGTAAAGGCTCTGTCGAATTCGGTGCAGGTCATCGCCGGAAACGTGGCAACGGCCGAGGCGACGCGCGCGCTGATCGCGGCGGGGGCGGATGCGATCAAGGTCGGGATCGGGCCCGGCTCGATCTGCACCACCCGGATCGTCGCGGGCGTCGGGGTGCCGCAACTGACCGCGATCATGGATGCGGCGGGCGCGGCGGGCGACACGCCTGTCATCGCCGATGGCGGCATCAAATATTCCGGCGATTTCGCTAAGGCCATCGCGGCGGGTGCCTCCTGCGCCATGGTGGGCTCTGCCATCGCGGGCACCGATGAAAGCCCCGGCGAGGTCATCCTCTACCAAGGCCGCAGCTTCAAGAGCTATCGCGGCATGGGTTCGCTCGGCGCGATGGCGCGGGGGTCGGCCGACCGCTACTTCCAGAAAGATGCGGCATCGGACAAGCTGGTGCCGGAAGGAATTGAGGGGCAGGTGCCCTATAAAGGCTCGGCCTCGGCGGTTGTGCACCAGCTGGTCGGCGGTCTGCGGGCGGCGATGGGATATACCGGCAACCGCACAGTTGCCGAGATGCGCAAGAATTGCCGTTTCGTGCGTATCACCGGGGCGGGGTTGAAGGAAAGCCATGTTCACGACGTGCAGATCACGCGCGAAAGCCCAAACTACCGGGTGATGTAAAAACCTGATCGCCTTGCCTTGCAGGGTGATCCTGATGTGATCGGAAGGCTGGATCATGACCCCGGCGGCACGGATCGGCGCAGCCATCGAGATACTGGATCAGGTGATTGCGGGCGCCGCCGCCGAGCAGGTCCTGACCTCGTGGGGCCGATCGCACCGCTTCGCCGGGTCGGGCGACCGGGCGGCAATCCGCGATCATGTCTTCGACGCGTTGCGGTGCAAGCGGTCCTTCACGGCCCTGTCTGGGGCAGAGGTGCCTTCCGGGCGTGCCCTGATGATCGGAGCCTTGCGGGCGTCGGGCGACGATCTGGCGGCGGTGTTCAGCGGGGAGGGGCACGCACCCGCGTCCCTCAACGAAGCGGAGCGGCAATGGCTGGCGACAGCACCGACGCCCGAGGATCTGTCGGAGGCGGTGGCGATTGATTGCCCCGACTGGCTGGTGCCCGCCCTACGCCACGCGCTTGGGGAAGATTTCGCCCCGATCATGAAGGCAATGCGGGACCGCGCACCAGTTTTCCTGCGTGTCAATGCGGCCCGAACCACGCGGGACGAGGCGCAAGGAGTGCTGGCGCGCGAAGGCATCCAGACCCGGCCGCATCCTCTCGCGGAATACGCACTGGAAGTCACCGGCAACGCCCGCAAGCTGCGCAATGCGGCGGCCTATCGCGACGGTCTGGTCGAACTTCAGGACGCCAGCCCGCAAGCGGCGGTGGAGGCGCTACCGCTGCGTCCGGGGATGCGGGTTCTTGATTATTGCGCTGGCGGTGGCGGCAAGGTGCTGGCCATGGCTGCGCGGATGCCAGGGCACTACGTTGCGCATGACGCCTCGGTGCAGCGGATGCGAGATCTGCCCGAACGCGCGCGGCGCGCGGGTTCGAAGATCGAGATCAGGGACCGGGGTGGCCTGAGCCGGCAGGACTTCGATCTGGTCCTGCTCGACGTCCCTTGTTCGGGCAGCGGCACCTGGCGACGCCAGCCGGATACGAAATGGACCCTTACCCCCGAACGGCTGGAAGAACTTGTCCGGCTTCAGGCCGCGATTCTCGATCAGGCACCGGCCTACACAGCGCCAGGCGGTGTCATTGCCTACATGACCTGCTCTCTGCTGGACGCTGAGAACCGAAGCCAGATCCACGACTTTCTCAGCCGTAACGTCGGCTGGCAGTTGTCGAAGGAACGGCTCTTCACCCCGATTGAAGGCGGCGACGGGTTTTACAGCGCTCTCTTGACGCGGGCGTAGCGCGAGCCGTACACAATTCAGGATTGTGTTTTATTGTCGGTTAATCGCTGCTTAAGCATTTACCGTCCGAATGCGATGTGACCGAATCTACTGGGAGTCATTTGGTGTCGCATCCGGCGCTTACACCGCATCCTCTGACCCGGGCCGCGCTCGTCCTGGCGCCGCGCAGCCAGTATCTGTTGGTGGCGTCGGTGCTTTGCGCCATGATAGCCTATTTCGCGACAGACCGGTTCATGGGGGCTGCGGTTCTTTCCGTCGCCGGGACTTTCGCGGTGCTGGCCGGGATCATAACGCTGCTGAATGCCAGCCATGTGCGCGCGCGGAACGATCTGCAGGTGCAGATCGCCGAATTCATCGCGCACGATGCCTCGCCGAGTTTCACCACCGATGCCGACGGCGAGATTTGCGCGCAGAACCGTGCCGCGCTGGAGCGCTTCGGCAGCCGGGGTGGTCAGACAATGACTCGCGCATTGGCCGAGGTCTTTGCCAATCCGTCGGCCGTACTCTTCCGCATGCAGAACCGGGCCGAGGCGAATGGCGCCGCGCATGAAGACCTTGTGACGCGACGAGGCCATGTTCGTCTTGCGGTCCACCGCGTGGGCGAGACGCACTTCCTGTGGCGGCTGGAGGATATGACCGAACGCCCGATTGGTGGACGCGGGGCCGAGACGATCAGCCTGCCGATGCTGACGGTCTCGAAATCCGGTACGATCCTGTTCATGAACGAGGCCATGCGCCGCCTGGTCGGTACCCGTGTGAAGACACTCGACAGGATCTTTAGGGACTTGCCTGTACGCTCGGGCGAGGAGCATGAGATCGAAGGGGCAGACGGTCCGGTCCGTACGCTGGTGACATCGGTGGACAGCGGCGGCGGGCGGCGCGAGATCTACCTTCTCCCCGTCGCAGAAGGGGGCGTTCAGACCGGCGATCCGACGGCATTTGAGACCTTGCCGGTCGCGCTGATCCGGCTCGACGCAGATGGCCGCTTGCGTGAAGCCAACCGCGCTGCGCGGACGCTTCTGGGGCCGGTGGAGCCGAACACTGAACTGGCGTCGATTCTGGAAGGGCTTGGCCGCCCCATCGGCGATTGGCTGGCAGACGCCATTGCAGGCCGCAACGACCGGCGCCCGGAAGTGCTGAAGCTGCGCAGTTCCGACAAGGATGCGTATCTGCAGGTCACGCTGACCCGGGTCCTGGATGCGGGCACGCCCGGCCTTGTCGCGGTTCTGTCGGATGCGACGCAACTCAAGACGCTGGAGGCCCAGTTCGTCCAGAGCCAGAAGATGCAGGCGATCGGCCAGTTGGCCGGGGGCGTCGCGCATGACTTCAACAATCTGCTGACAGCGATCTCCGGCCATTGCGACCTGCTTCTTCTGCGCCATGACAGGAGCGACCCGGACTATGCGGATCTGGTTCAGATCAATCAGAACGCCAACCGCGCGGCGAGCCTGGTGGGCCAGTTGCTCGCCTTCTCGCGCAAGCAGACGCTCAAGCTGGCGACGATCGATCTGCGTGATACCTTGTCCGACCTGACGCATCTTTTGAACCGGCTGGTGGGCGAGAAAGTGCGGCTGACCCTGACGCATGACCCGGACCTTGCACCGATCCGGGCCGACAAGCGACAGTTGGAACAGGTGATCATGAACCTTGTCGTGAATGCGCGCGATGCCATGCCGGAAGGCGGTGAGATCCGTATCGAGACGGAGACTCTGACACTCAGGGAAAGGCTGCTGCGTGACCGCGCCACGGTGGCGCCCGGCGACTATGTCGTCGTACGGGTCAGCGATGAAGGTTTCGGCATTGCGCCCGAACAACTGCCTAAGATATTCGAGCCGTTTTTCACGACCAAACGGCAGGGCGAGGGCACGGGCCTTGGCCTGTCGACCGCCTATGGCATCATCAAGCAGACTGGCGGTTTCATCTTCTGTGACAGCGTCCCAGGGCAGGGCACGACCTTTACACTCTACTTTCCCGCGTATCACCAGGTTGATGAGGCCGAGCCTGATCCGGTGCCGAAAGCCGCACCGCGGCGCGCGCCCGTCTCTGGCGAGGGCGTCGTTCTGCTGGTGGAGGATGAGGCCCCGGTGCGTGCTTTTGCGAGCCGCGCCTTGCGGATGCGCGGTTATACGGTGATCGAGGCCGAAAACGCCGAAGAGGCGCTGAAGACGCTGGAAGACAAGTCGTTGGCGGTCGATGTGTTCGTGACCGACGTGATCATGCCGGGGATGGATGGTCCGTCATGGGTGCGGATGGCGCTGAAACAGCGCCCGAACACGCGTGTGGTCTTTGTATCGGGCTATTCCGAGGAAAGCCTGAGCCAGACCCGCGACAGTATTCCCAATTCGGTATTTCTGCCGAAACCCTTTTCGCTCAGCGAGTTGACGGCAACGGTGCAGGGCCAGCTTCACTGAGCACGCAAACTTTCGCTCCGTCGGCTGCGGATGCCGTTCGGCCAGAGGCCGCCAAGACAGCACCTCCGGTAACTTGGGTACCGGTCAGAGCGCCGCTACGGGCTTAAGCGAGTCATAGAGCGCAAAATCGCGTGCATATTCGGTGACCAGCCGCGTTCGCATCGCCGGAGCCAGATCGAGCGAGCCTGCCGGCGAAACATTGAGCCGAGGCAGGGAGATTTCACAATCCAGCCGGTCTTCGAGAAAGGAGACGAATCCGCCCATGTCGTCGTAACGGAAGATGCGGTCGACGCCGGGCCCCTTCTCGGGAACCAGAAACCGGCTTTGGTGGCCGACGCGGGCGAAATCCGGCTGCGGATCGGAAAGGTAGCCTTCGACGAAGGTGTTGAAGCTCATGCCAGCGGTACTGCGCTCTGCCTGGACTTCGTCACCGCGCTGGCGGTAACGGTACCAGCTGCCCAGCCAGTCCAGCGGTTCGCGCATGACCGCCACAACCAGGAAATCCTCGTCCGCTGCCTTGGCCAGATAGGGCGCGATATGGCGCCAGTAGCGCCCGGCGGAGGTGTGCTTCAACTCGGGCGGGCGCTGGATGATGACACTGGCAAGCGGCTCCAATGCGGCTTCGACAGCCGTCGATCCGGTCTTGGGGGTGGCCAGATAAACCAGCCTTTGCTTCCAGAAAACCAGCATGGAGAACCCTTTTCACGCTGCGTCCGACCTTTTTGCGCATGCGTTAACTAAAGATTTACCTGAAGGAGAAAAAGTCGATTTTAGGAAAATTGGGTTGATCTGTTCGCTTTTTGATCTCATAAGAATGAGAACAAGAGGCGAACACAGGCGAAGATTGCCGCGCCCTACCGGGTGTGAAATAAGGAAGCAGAACATGGCGACAGCGGACCTTCTGAGCATGAACGACAAGCGGAGTGCGGACAAGCAAAAGGCGCTCGACAGTGCGCTCGCACAGATCGAACGGCAGTTCGGCAAGGGCTCCATCATGAAGCTCGGCGCGGACAATCCCGTGATGGAGATCGAGGCGACCTCGACCGGGTCGCTCGGCCTCGATATCGCACTCGGCATTGGCGGTTTGCCGAAGGGACGTGTGATTGAGATCTATGGCCCGGAAAGCTCCGGCAAGACGACGCTTACGCTGCATGCGGTGGCCGAGGAGCAGAAGAAGGGCGGCGTCTGCGCCTTCGTCGATGCCGAACACGCGCTTGACCCGCAATATGCCAAGAAGCTGGGCGTCAACCTTGACGAGCTTCTGATCTCGCAGCCAGATACGGGCGAACAGGCGCTGGAGATCGTCGATACGCTGGTGCGGTCGGGCGCGGTCAGCCTCGTCGTGGTCGACTCGGTCGCGGCGCTCACGCCGAAATCCGAACTGGAAGGCGACATGGGCGATTCGAGCGTCGGTGTGCATGCAAGGCTGATGAGCCAGGCGATGCGCAAGCTGACCTCGTCGATCAGCCGCTCGAACTGCATGGTGATTTTCATCAACCAGATCCGCATGAAGATCGGCGTGATGTTCGGCAGCCCGGAAACCACAACGGGCGGCAATGCGCTTAAATTCTATGCCTCCGTCCGCCTCGATATCCGCCGCATCGGCGCGATCAAGGACCGCGACGAGGTGGTGGGCAATACGACACGCGTCAAGGTCGTGAAGAACAAGGTTGCCCCGCCGTTCAAGCAGGTCGAGTTCGACATCATGTATGGCGAGGGCATCTCCAAGACCGGCGAACTGATTGATCTGGGCGTCAAGGCCGGTGTCGTTGAAAAGTCCGGCGCCTGGTATTCCTACGGCGACGAACGCATCGGTCAGGGACGCGAAAACGCCAAGCAGTTCCTGAAGGACAATCCCGATATCGCCTGGCAGATCGAGGACAAGATCCGGGCGAGCCACGGGCTCGACTTCGGATCGTCGGATGAGGAAGGGCCCGGCGACGAGGTCATGGAGGCCTGACACCAAAATGTTGCCCTGAGGCGCATCGACGATATCATGACGGCGTGGACAGGCTTGTCCGCGCCGTTGTTTGCTTGGGGGAACAGATGGGGGCATACGAAGCCATAGCCGCGGTTGTTGCGGACTACGTAACGGGAATGGCTCGGGGAGATGGGGCACTGCTCCGCGGCGCCTTTCATACGAAGGCCGCCTCAATCGGTCATTTCGATGGCGGGCTTGAATGGGCAAGTGTCGAAGAGTTCATTGCGACCTGCGAAATTGAGGCGATCGACGCCGATGCTCCGGTTCCGCCTTATGAGATCGAGTCGATTGCGATTGCCGGAGATACGGCGATTGTGCGGGTGCACGATGTATGGGCAGGGCTCAATTTCCGTGACACGCTGTCCCTTCTTAAGCAGGAAGGCCGCTGGCAGATCGTCTCAAAGGTCTTTCTGCACCTTAGCTGAACGCGATGCTGCACTGCAGGAATATGGACACGGGGGCCGACAAGGGCTAACACGCCAAGGCTGATCCCTTCCGCCCCACGAGGCCCGCCCGATGTCCAGCCTGAACGATATCCGCTCCACCTTCCTCGACTACTTCCGGCGCAACGATCACCGGATCGTCGACAGCTCGCCGCTGGTGCCACGCAACGACCCGACGCTGATGTTTACCAACTCGGGCATGGTGCAGTTCAAGAACCTCTTCACCGGGGTGGAGACGCGGGATTATGTGCGCGCCTCGACCAGCCAGAAATGCGTGCGCGCGGGCGGCAAGCACAATGACCTCGACAATGTCGGCTATACCGCACGGCACCATACTTTCTTTGAAATGCTGGGGAATTTCAGCTTCGGCGACTACTTCAAATCCGAAGCGATCCCCTTTGCCTGGGAACTTCTGACCAAGGATTTTGGCCTGAACAAAGACAAGCTGCTGGTCACGGTCTATCACACCGATGACGAGGCGGCGGGGATCTGGAAGAAGGTTGCCGGGCTGTCGGATGACCGCATCATCCGCATTCCCACCGACGACAATTTCTGGCGCATGGGGCCGACCGGACCCTGTGGCCCCTGCACCGAGATCTTCTATGACCACGGGCCGAGCATCTGGGGCGGCCCTCCGGGCTCGGCCGAGGAGGATGGCGACCGCTTCATCGAGATCTGGAACCTCGTCTTCATGCAGAACGAGCAGTTCGAAGACGGCTCGATGCGCGCACTCGACATGCAGTCGATCGATACCGGTATGGGTCTGGAACGGATCGGTGCGCTGTTGCAGGGCAAGCACGACAACTACGACACCGATCTGATGCGGAGCCTCATCGAAGCCTCGGCGCATGGTACCTCGACCGATCCCGACGGTCCGGGCAAGGTGCATCACCGGGTCATCGCCGACCATCTACGCTCCACCTCGTTCCTGATCGCCGACGGGGTGATGCCGTCGAATGAGGGGCGCGGCTATGTGCTGCGGCGCATCATGCGGCGCGCGATGCGGCATGCACATCTGCTTGGCGCGCAGGACCCACTGATGCACCGGCTCGTGCCGGCGCTTGTCCGGCAGATGGGCGCGGCCTATCCGGAGCTGACCCGCGCCCAGTCTCTCATCGAAGAAACGCTGAAGCTGGAGGAGACACGTTTCAAGCAGACGCTGGACCGTGGCCTGAGGCTGCTCGACGACGAACTCGGCAGGCTCGGCGAAGGCCAGCCGCTGCCCGGTGCTGCGGCCTTCAAGCTTTACGACACCTACGGTTTCCCCCTCGACCTCACGCAGGACGCGTTGCGCGAAAAGGGCCGCGTGGTTGATGTCGAGGGCTTCGACCACGCGATGCAGGAGCAGAAGGCCAAGGCGCGCGCAGCCTGGGCGGGGTCGGGAGAGACCCAGGATGCCACGATCTGGTATGACCTTGCCGAAAAGCACGGGGGAACCGAGTTCCTCGGCTACGATACCGAGACGGCGGAGGGACAGATCCTCGCGCTGGTCGCGGATGGCAAGGAAACCGGAGCGGCCGCGAGTGGCGTAAAAGTGCAGGTCGTCGTCAACCAGACGCCCTTTTATGCCGAAAGCGGCGGTCAGGTCGGCGATAGCGGCCTGATACGCACCGATACTGGCATGGCCACCGTGACCGATACCAGGAAATCGGCGGGCGTCTTCATCCACATCGCTGAGGTGACAGAGGGCGAGATCGCGCGCGGCCAGCCCGCAAAGCTGGAAGTGGCCCATGCCCGCCGGACAGCGATCCGCGCAAACCACTCCGCGACCCACCTTCTGCACGAGGCGCTTCGCAAGGCGCTCGGGTCCCATGTCGCTCAGCGCGGCTCGCTGAATGCCGAGGACCGGCTCAGGTTCGATTTCAGCCACTCAAAGGCGCTCAGCCTTGAGGAATTGGCAGGGGTCGAGGCCGAGGTGAACGCATATATCCGTCAGAACGCGCCCGTCGAGACGAGGATCATGACGCCGGATGATGCGCGAAACCTCGGGGCGCAGGCGCTGTTCGGTGAGAAGTACGGGGATGAGGTGCGCGTCGTCTCGATGGGCCGTGAGGCCGGGTCGGGCAAGGGGGGCGATGGGGCGACATACTCGATTGAGCTTTGCGGCGGCACGCATGTGAGGCGGACCGGCGATATCGGTGCCTTCGTCACGCTGGGTGACAGCGCCTCTTCCGCGGGGGTGCGCCGGATCGAGGCTCTTACCGGGCAAGCCGCACTTGATTATCTGCGCGCGCAGGATCACCGACTGGCCGAGGTGGCGCTGACGCTGAAGGCGCAGGCCGCCGACGTCCCGGCGCGGGTAAGGGCGCTGATGGACGAACGCAAGGCTCTGACCAACGAAGTCGCGCAACTGCGGCGCGAACTGGCGATGGGCGGTGGGGCATCGGGCGCTGCTGCGGATCGCGAGGTCAACGGCATCAAGTTCCTGCCGCAAGTCGTCTCGGGCGTCTCGGGCAAGGACCTGCCCGCATTGGTCGATGAGTTGAAGACCCGCGTCGGGTCGGGCGTCGTTCTGGTTGTGGCCGATACCGGCGGCAAGGCGGCGGTGGCGGCGGGTGTCACACAGGACCTGACCGGACGCCTCTCTGCCGTCGATATCGTCAAGGCAGCAGCCGAGGCGCTTGGCGGCAAGGGCGGTGGCGGACGGCCCGATATGGCGCAGGCAGGCGGTGCGGATGCGTCGAAAGCCGATGACGCCGTCAAGGCCGCCGAAGCCGTGATTGGAGGGATGAAATGAGCGAAATCAAATCCGCACTCTGGATCGCGCATGTGACGGTGACTGACGCCGAGGCCTACGGCAAATACGCTGCGGCCGCCGGTCCGGCGATAGCCAAGCATGGCGGCGTGTTTCTTGCCCGTGGCGGGCGTTACGTGCAGCTCGAGGGCAATGACCGCCCGCGCAATGTCGTGGCGCGCTTTCCGTCGCTGGAGGCAGCGGTCGAGTGTTATCACAGCGCCGAGTATCAGGCGGCGCTTGCCCATGCGAAAGGGGCGTCCGAACGTGACCTGATGGTGGTCGAGGAAGCCTGATGGCAAATCTTGCCCGGCTTCTGGCGACGCATGCCGGGGCAGGGCGGGTGATTTGGATCGGGCTCCGCCCCGAAAGGCTGGCCGACCCGATCGCCGTATCCGAAGCCGAGGTGACAGAGGCCGGGCTTGCGGGCGATCATGCCCGCGTTGGTCGGCGGGCCCTTACGCTCATCCAGGCCGAACATCTACCCGCGATAGCGGCTCTCTGCCGCCGGGATCACGTCGCGCCGGAACTTCTGCGTCGCAATATCGTGATCGCAGGGATCAACCTGACTGCGCTTCGCCATTCGCGACTGGTGATCGGCAGTGCCGAAATCGCCATCACCGGCCCGTGTCCGCCCTGTTCGCGGATGGAAAGGGCGCTCGGAACGGGCGGGTACAACGCGATGCGTGGTCATGGCGGCTGGTATGCGGAGGTGCTGAGGCCGGGGCGGATCGCGGTGGGTGACGCGGTCAGGGTTTTTGCAGTGGAACCGCCTGATGCATGACGGCGTCCCACCCTCTGATACAACGCGCATGAAATCTGTCGATATCCGGCGCGTATCGTTTTAAATTGGGGTAATCTTAACGAGGCGTGCGCCAGACTTTCGCGATCGTGGCGGGAGCGGCATCACCGCCCGCGAACCGAGGCGAGAGCATGTGCAGATGGGCGGCCTATACCGGCACTCCGATCTTTCTTGAGGACATCGTCAGCCGACCGGGTCATTCGCTTGTCCATCAAAGCCAGGGCGCGACCCAATGCAAGTCGGCGATAAATGCCGACGGATTCGGGCTCGCCTGGTACGGCGAACGCCCCGAGCCGGGGCTGTTTCGCGACATCCTGCCCGCCTGGTCGGATCCGAACCTGCGCTCGCTGACAGCGCAGGTGAAATCGCACCTTTTTCTCGCGCATGTCCGCGCCTCGACCGGGACCGCCACCAGCCGGAACAACTGCCACCCCTTCACGGTCGGGCGCTGGTCCTTCATGCATAACGGCCAGATTGGCGGGTATGACGGCTTCCGCCGGGATGCCGAAATGATGATCCCCGATCACCTCTATGCTCACCGCAAGGGCGCGACAGACAGCGAGGCCCTCTTTCTGATCGCACTGGGTGAGGGGATGGACGATGATCCCAAAGGGGCGCTCGAACGCGCGACCGCACGGCTGGAAGCGCTGTCACGCGAAAAGGGCACAGGCCCCCATGTGCGGATGACGGTCGCGTTTTCCGATGGGGTCCGGCTTTACGCCGCGCGTTATGCGACCGATGACAAGGCGCCCACGCTCTATCATCGCTGGTCTGAGACAAGGGCCGGCCGTGCGGTCGTTTCCGAGCCGCTCGAGGCTGGCGAAAGCTGGGATTCCGTGCCGCCGGGAAGCTTTTGTACATTTGCGGACGCGGCCGTGACGGTGGAGCCGTTCCTGCCCGATCGCCTTACCCGCGCAGCCTGATCGCGGGCACCGCGGCTGGTTCACTTGTCGCTGAGCCCGCGGTCAAATGTCGTTTTCGCACGTGAAGCGCCGCATTGCGCAATCGGTTGGGGTGCATTCGGAGTACAAGGTGGCCCAAACCGATTTGTGAGGAGACTCAAGGGATGAGCGAAGTTGCGGAAGGCCGGCGGGCGCGGGGTGGCGGCGGTGCCGCACGGCGGGCGGAACGGACGGCTGTGCGTATCGAGTGCGCGAAGTTCATCGAACGCAACATCCCGAACCTCGAAATCCTGAACGATGAGGCGCTGGAGATCATCGAGGCCAATGCCGAGACGATCCTCGAAGAGGTCGGCGTCAACTTCGTCGAGAACCCCGAAGCGTTGAAGCGCTGGAAGGATGCCGGTGCCGACGTTCAGGGCGAGCGTGTCCGCATTCCGAAGGGACTGGCACGTCAGCTCTGCAAGACGGCGCCTTCGTCTTATGTTCAGCATGCGCGCAACCCCGAACGCAACGTGACAGTGGGTGGCCGCGGCCTTGTGCTTGCGCCCGTCTATGGCCCGCCCTTCGTTCGCGACGCCGATGGCGGTCGGCGCTACGCGACGCTCGACGATTTCCACAAGTTCGTGAAGCTCGGCTATATGTCGAAATGGCTACACCATTCGGGCGGCACGGTCTGCGAACCGACCGACGTGCCAGTAAACAAACGCCACCTCGACATGCTGCTTGCGCACATGACGCTTTCCGACAAGCCCTATATGGGTTCGGTGACGGAGCCGGTTCGGGCCGAGGATTCGGTCGAGATGTCGAAGATCCTGTTCGGGTCGGACTTCGTCGATCAGAACACTGTCATGACCTCGCTTATCAACATCAACTCGCCGATGACATTCGACGGGATCATGATGGGCGCGCTGGAGGTCTATGCCAAGGCCAATCAGGCCGCGATCATCTCGCCCTTCATCGTCGGCGGCGCAATGGCTCCGGTGACGGTCGCGGGCACGCTGACGCAGGTCATGGCGGAGGTTCTGGCTGGCGTCGCCTATAGCCAGCTCGTTCGTCAGGGTGCGCCGGTGATCATGGGGGCCTTCGTGACCTCGATCGACATGAACTCGGGTGCGCCGACCTTCGGCACGCCGGAAGCGGCCCACATCACCTATGGCGCGGGTCAACTTGCCCGGCGCATGGGGCTGCCCTACCGCTCGGCGGGGTCGTTCTGCGGCTCGAAGCTGCCGGATGCGCAGGCGGCCTACGAGACGTCGAACTCGCTCAATATGGGCCTGCTCGCAGGCGTGAACTTCATGCTGCATTCCTGCGGCTGGCTGGAAGGCGGTCTTGTGTCGTCCTTCGAGAAGTTCGTGATGGACGCCGATCAACTCGGCGTGCTGCATCACCTCGCCAAGGGCATCGACATGTCGGAAACCGGCCAGGCAATGGACGCCATCCGCGAAGTGGGGCCGGGCGGCCACTATCTGGGCTGCGCCCATACCCAGGCCAACTTCAAGCAGGCCTTCTGGCGGACGGAGCTTCTGGACTACAAGCCGTTCGAAACCTGGGATGAGGAAGGCGCCCGCGACACGGTCGCGCTGGCAAAGGCGCGCGTGACGAAGCTTCTCAACGACTATCAGAAGCCGGCCATTGATCCCGCGGTCGAAGAAGCACTGAACGAATACGTCGCAAAGAAAAAGGCCTCCATGCCGGACGCCTTTATGTGACCTGACGACAGTTCTGAAAAGAAAAGGGCCGCGCGGGAAACCGGGCGGCCCTTTTTCGTGGACCTACTTGACTGCCGGTTCGGAGACAAGCCGCGCCTCGCCCATCATGGCGATCAGCAGTTCGATATGGCGAAGAAAGCTGTAGCTGGCATCGCCGGCGCGTCGGGTGGATTCCATCCGCTCTTCTTCTGCCAGAAGAATGGCAAGGGCCCGGTCGGGTGAGGGCGCGTTAGCGGTACGCATCACTCGGCCAAGGTCGCGACCGCGCCTGTAGTCCACAACCCCTGCGCGTGCGGCGCGGATCAGAAGGCGGGGGCGGCGCAGGTCGCGGACCATGGACAGGATATCGGACATCATCATTCTCCCGGATCGTTTCGGCGGGAGAATGAAACAGGACGAGGACATGTTGCGGATTGTTGCCGGGCAGCGTCCGCCAGATTCAAGGAAATTTATAATTTATCAACAATTCTCAGGAACGTGCTCGGCCTTAACGATCAGGTAACGAATGCAACCGACGGTTGCTGAGGATTTGGTTAAGGCGGCGTAAACCGCCGAAAAATGTTCGGGGAAAAATATGACGGTAATGATCCAACTGCCAGCGGGTTTGCCCGGCTGGCTGCCGGAAAACGCGCGCCTCTATCTACGCCATATCGAAGAGGGGCAATCGCTCCGGGCGATCGCCCGATCCGAGGGCTGCCACGCTTCGACGGTCCTGCGAAAGGTCCGCGCGTTCGAAAACCGCCGTGACGATCCCCTGATCGACGAGGCTTTGAACCGGCTGGGCTGCTTCTTCGCGCGCCCAGCCGCGCCGGGCCGAGCACAGGAGAGAACGCCAGAAACATCGACCCAGGAAGGAACTTGCCCAATGAGTGCACCGATCCGTTCAAGCCAGATCCAGATTGCCGATGAAGCAACGTTGCAGCGCGAGGGTCGCCGGATTTTGCGGCGGCTTTGCGAAATCGGCGCCGTCCTGGTGGTTGCGGCGGAAATGGAAAAGGCTGTGGTTTTGAAAGGCACGGTCAGAACAGCGGTTGTGGACCGCGCCGTCGCGCAGGCTTTTGCCCTGAAGGACTGGATTGCCGTGCAAAAAAGCGGCCGGGTGACGACCTATGAGATCACTGGTGCCGGTCGGTCAGCACTGAAGCGGCTTTTGGCTGACGAGCAGGCGGCGCGGACGAGCGGTTCTGTCGATGCCCACAACCCGTTCGGCGAGCAGCACCGCGACTGGGGAGAGTGCACCGTGAGCGGCGATGAAGACCGCAGCCAGCGCCGCATCCGCTACAATCTCGCCGAGAGCCCGCTGGCGGTATTGGCGCGGCGGAAGGAGAAGGACGGCACCCCCTTTCTCGGCGCCGATCTGGTGGCGGCGGGGGAGCGGCTGCGCGAGGATTTCGAACTGGCGCAGATGGGGCCGCGCGTGGCGCAGAACTGGGACCGGTTCCTGACAGCGGGCGAGCGGGGCAGTTTCGGCGCGGATGGCGGGGGCGGCGGCGGCTCGGGCCGGGCGCGGGATCGTGTTGCGGCGGCCTTGCGCGATCTGGGACCGGGACTGGGCGACATGGTGCTGCGTTGCTGCTGCTTCCTGGAAGGGCTGGAGGCGGCGGAAAAGCGCATGGGCTGGTCGGCCCGGTCCGGCAAGATTGTCCTGCGGATCGCGTTGCAGCGGCTGAAGCGGCACTACGATGAAACTTATGGTGGGCAGGCACCGTTGATCGGCTGACGCCGCCAACGCAAAGGGGCGCCGTGCGGCGCCCCTTTTTGGTCACTGATAGTGCAGTGATCAGGCGAGATCGAAGCGGTCAAGCTCCATCACCTTGGTCCAGGCCGCTACGAAATCCGCGACAAAGGCGGCCGGTGAGTCCGCGCAGCCATAAACTTCGGCCACGGCCCGCAACTGCGAATTGGAACCGAAGACCAGATCGGCGCGGGTGCCGGTCCATTTCACCTTGCCCGACTTGCGGTCGCGGCCTTCATAGAGCCCTTCGCTGCCCGCGACCGGCTTCCATTCGGTACCCATGTCCAAGAGGTTGACGAAGAAGTCGTTCGTCAGGCTCTCCGGCCGGTCGGTCAGAACGCCGTGCGCGGACTGGCCGTGATTGGCACCAAGGACGCGCAGGCCGCCGACAAGCACCGACATCTCGGGCGCGGTCAGCGTCAGAAGCTGCGCCTTGTCGACCAGGAACTCCTCGGCGGACACCGAATAGCGGCCCGTCAGGTAGTTGCGGAACCCGTCGGCAACAGGTTCGAGGGGTTCGAAGGACTCGACATCCGTCTGCTCCTGCGTGGCATCCGTGCGGCCCGGCGTGAAGGGAACCTCCACAGCGTGCCCAGCGGCCTTCGCGGCCTTCTCGACCGCAGCGGAGCCGGCGAGTACGATCAGGTCGGCCAGCGAGACCTTCTTGCCGCCCGACTGTGCGTCGTTGAACGCCTTCTGGATGCCTTCAAGTGCCGCAAGGACCGTGGCAAGCCGATCCGGTTCGTTCACCGCCCAGTCCTTCTGCGGTGCCAGCCGGATACGCGCACCGTTCGCGCCGCCGCGACGGTCAGAGCCCCGGAAGGTCGAGGCAGAGGCCCATGCGGTCGAGACCAGATCGGAAATCGAAAGCCCCGAATTCAGCACTTTCGCCTTCAGATCGGCGATGTCACCCGCATCGATCAGCTTGTGATCGACTGCCGGGACCGGATCCTGCCAGATCAGATCCTCGGCCGGAACCTCCTTGCCCAGATAGCAGGCCTTCGGGCCCATATCGCGATGGGTCAGCTTGAACCAGGCGCGGGCGAATGCATCCGCAAACTCGTCCGGATTGGCGTGGAAGCGGCGCGAGATCGGCTCGTAGATCGGGTCGAAACGCAGCGACAGGTCCGCCGTCGTCATCATCGGCGCGTGCTTTTTCGACGGGTCGTGGGCATCGACGATCATGTGCTCGGGCTTCACGTCCTTGGCGCGCCATTGGTTCGCGCCAGCAGGACTTTTCACCAGCTCCCACTCATAGCCGAAGAGCATGTCGAAATAGCCCATATCCCATTTGGTCGGGTTGGGTTTCCACGCGCCTTCGATACCGCTGGTGATCGTGTCATAGCCCTTGCCGCTGCCGTGCGACGACAGCCAGCCGAAGCCCATCGCCTCCAGTTCGCCGGCTTCCGGTTCCGGTCCGACTGCGGTCGCGGGACCGTTGCCATGCGCCTTGCCGAAGGTGTGGCCGCCCGCGACCAGCGCCACGGTTTCTTCGTCGTTCATCGCCATGCGGCCAAACGTTTCGCGTACGTCGCGGCCCGAAGCGACCGGGTCTGGATTGCCGTCCGGACCTTCGGGGTTCACGTAGATCAGGCCCATCTGAACGGCGGCCAGCGGGTTTTCCAGGTCGCGCTCGCCCGAATAGCGGCTGTTCGGCTTGTCGGACGTTGCGAGCCATTCCGTCTCGGAGCCCCAATAGATGTCCTCCTCCGGTTCCCAGATATCCGCGCGTCCGCCGCCGAAACCGAAGGTCTTGAAGCCCATCGATTCGAGTGCGCAATTGCCAGCGAGTATGTAAAGATCGGCCCAGGAGATTGCCTTGCCGTATTTTTGCTTGACCGGCCACAGAAGGCGCCGTGCCTTGTCGAGGTTGCCGTTATCGGGCCAGGAGTTTAGCGGCGCGAAGCGCTGGTTTCCGGTGGAGGCACCGCCGCGCCCGTCGGCGGTGCGGTAAGTGCCCGCCGCGTGCCAGGCCATGCGGATGAAAAGCGGCCCATAATGGCCGTAATCCGCCGGCCACCAGTCCTGGCTGTCCGTCATCAGCGCATAAAGGTCTTTCTTCACGGCATCGAGGTCGAGTTTCTTGAATGCCTCGGCGTAGTTGAATGCCTTTCCCATCGGGTTGGACAGTGCCGAATTCTGATGCAGAATCCGAAGGTTGAGCTGGTTCGGCCACCAATCCCTGTTCGAAACATGTTGCTTGCCCGACATCGGGCATCCGCTGTTGCCGTCCATTTTATCCTCCGGTTTTCCATATGTTCCGTCACCGCGTGGGTGGGCAGAATGGGTTGTCCCTGCCGCCTGTCGCAATGACCTGCGCGCGTGACTATGCGGGTAGATTGGAATAATTAAAAATTGGAAATTCTTCTTCTTGTGATAATTAATGCTTATGTCCGTAACGCTCCGTCAGCTGTCTTACTTCCTCGCCCTGGCCGAAGCACGCAGCTTTGGCGGCGCGGCCCAGAGCGTCCACATCTCGCAACCCGCGTTATCCATGCAGATAAAGGAGTTGGAGACGATCCTGAACGTCACCCTTGTTGAACGCTTGCCGCGCGGTCTTCACCTGACGCGGGCGGGGCGGGAGCTTGAACAGCGCGCCCGGCGGATTCTGGCCGAAATCGGTGAGCTGGAAGCGGCGGCCAGGCGCAAGACCCTGACGGGGCGTCTCAATCTTGGGGTGATTCCCACTGTGGCACCCTATCTTCTGCCCCATGCCCTGCCAGCCCTGCGCGCGGATGACCGGACCCGCGACCTCAGGATTCGTGAGGCCAAGACCGAGGAGTTGATGGCCGATCTGCAATCGGGTCGGCTTGACGCAATCGTCATTGCCGAACCACCGCCCGGCCCAGATCTGGCCGCCGAGCCACTTTTCGAGGACCGGTTCCTGCTGGCCGGGAGCGCCGACCGGATCGCCGCCGCCGCCGAGGGGATGGAGGCGCTGCGCCCGTCAGTACTCGACCCCGACCAACTCCTTCTTCTGGACGAAGGGCATTGCCTCGCCGACCAGGCGCTGGAGGTTTGCGGGCTTGACCGGCGGCGCTTGCGGCTCGACCTTGGTGCGGCATCGCTGTCCACGCTTTGCGGTCTTGTGGGGCAGGGGATCGGCTTGACCTTTCTGCCCGAGTTGGCCGCCGGAACGGAAACTTCCGCTGTACGCCAGATGGCTTTGCGCCGCTTTGCCGCGCCGGAGCCAGCACGCCGGATCGCACTTGTTCGCAGGTCGACGAGCGATGGCGAGGGCTGGTTCGCGACCCTGTCCGGGATTCTGGCCAGTTCCGGTCAGACACTAATCGCGGCTGCGCGGGCCGGTATTGCCTCCGGCCCGCGCACTTCAGGTTGAAAGGCCTTACTCAGCAGCGGCGCGGGTTGCGCCCACCGCATGTACGAGCCCTGCCACGATGCCGCCCAGAAGGGGCGCCAGGATGAACAGCCAAAGGTCGCGGAGTGCCTCGCCACCCACGAAGATGGCCGGGCCGAAGGATCGAGCCGGGTTCACCGACACGCCCGTCACGTTAATGCCGACCAGATGGATACCGGTAAGCGTCAGACCGATCGCAAGACCGGCCATGGCGGCAGGCGTGCCGTTCTGCGTCGCACCGAGAATGACAGTGACAAAGACGAAAGTCGCCACAGCCTCGAACAGGAAGGCGGAAGCCATCGAGTATTCGCCGAGGTAGCCCTGGCCATATCCATTCTGGCCCAGACCGTTGGCCGCGAGCGTGTAGTCCGTCTGGCCGGAGGCGATCAGCAGGACAAGCGCCGCCCCGATCACCGCGCCGAACACCTGCGCGATGCTGTAGATCGCGGCGTCGCGCCCCGACATGCGGCCCGCTGCGACCATGCCGAAAGATACAGCTGGATTGAGATGTGCGCCCGAGATGGGACCCAGCCCGTAGGCCGCGGCGACGATCGACAGGCCGAAGGCCAGCGCGATGCCGTGCATGCCGATCTGCTCGCCCATTAAAACGGCCGAACCGACGCCGAAAAACACAAGGATGAATGTGCCGATGGCCTCGGCAAGGAACTTTTTACCCATGGAACCTCCTACCTGCTGCGCATGCTGTTCCCGCATGCGCGCATGTTGTATTTCTAGTGAATAAGGCCTATCCCGTGCCGGAACGCGAGTTAGGGGGAATTATCCGTGCGCGATCTCAAAATTCCCGACCAGCGCCACCCGGAAAAGGCGCACCGCCCCGATCAGGCGCAGCCGAAGAAGCCCGACTGGATCCGGGTCAAGGCCCCGACCTCGGCCGGCTACAAGGCGACCCGCGACATTTTGCGCAGCAACAAGCTGGTAACAGTCTGCGAAGAGGCGGGCTGTCCGAATGTCGGCGAATGCTGGTCGCAGGGCCATGCGACCATGATGATCATGGGCGAGATCTGTACCCGCGGCTGTTCGTTCTGCAATATCGCCACCGGCCGGCCGGAAGCGCTTGATGTGTTCGAACCGGGCCGCGTCGCCCATGCGGTGGAGACGCTGGGGCTGAATCACGTCGTCATCACCTCGGTCGACCGCGACGATCTGGAGGATGGCGGGGCGGAACATTTCGCCCAGACGATCCGCGCGATCCGCCATCGTTCGCCTGAGACGACGATCGAGATCCTGACGCCGGATTTCCTGAAATGCGAGCCGGACGTACTGGAAAAGGTTGTGGAGGCGCGGCCTGATGTCTTCAACCACAATCTTGAAACCGTACCGGGCCTCTATCCTTCCGTCCGTCCCGGCGCACGCTATTTCCATTCGCTGCGCCTTTTGCAGCGGGTGAAGGAACTGGACCCGGCAATGTTCACCAAATCGGGCATCATGGTCGGACTCGGCGAGAACGCACAGGAGGTGCGGCAGGTCATGGACGACATGCGCGCCGCCGATATCGATTTCCTGACCATCGGTCAGTACCTGCAACCGACGCCGAAGCACCACCGGGTCGATCGCTTCGTAACGCCCGAGGAATTTAAGGGCTATGAGAAGGCCGCCTATGGCAAGGGCTTTCTCATGGTTTCGGCCACGCCGCTGACCCGGTCCTCCTATCACGCGGGCGACGATTTCGCGCGGCTTCGGGCGGCGCGGCTGGAGCGGCTTGGCAGCAGGTGAAAGCGGGGCGCTGTCCGGCAGGCAACCCGCTTGCAGCAGTTCTGGATTGTCGGTTCAGAAGTTGAGGCCGACAGAAAGATCGAGGCGGGGTCCCGACGTGTCACTGCCATGCAGCTCAGCTTGGGTGGAAATCCGGTCGCCTGAGAGCAGACCGATCCCCATACCGATGATATCAGGAAGTAGGCCGCGTTGTGCGTGCAGCAGAAAGCGCGATGTCCGATCCGGGGCCGGCAGGTCGTATAATCCGTGCGTTTGCTGCGCCCGCGCGACAGGCGTCGTGGGTGAGGGCAAAAACGTCTCGGCATGACCGGCTGTGGCAAGAGTCACGCTGACGAGGAGGGTCAGGTTAAGCGAAGCGGATGGCATGGCAGTGTCCCGCAGTTCCGGCCGCCGCGCGCCCACCCATCAGCACCGTCGGACCATCGCCCGATCTTGCGTCACACGAGATTAACGCAACGTTAACGGCGCGATCACTCCGATACCGGTACACGTTTAAGGTAAGCAGCAATAGCCGCCCGGTCGCTTTCGGGCAGTTTCGCGGTGTTCTGCACGACGAGCGCCATGTGCCCGCCGGCGCTGTCATAGTCGGGCGTAAAACCCGACGTCAGATACTCGACAATGTCGGAGTTCGACCAATCGAGTTTCGCAGGCGTGATGTTGGGGAAGTTGCCGCGCCCGGCAGGCACCGGCCCGCCCGCGAACCAGCGGCCGGTATCCATTCCGCCCAACGCATTTCTCGGCGTATGGCATTCGCCGCAATGGCCCAAGGCTTCGGCCAGATAGCGTCCGCGCCGTTCCTCTTCGGTCAGATCGCCATCGATCACCCAGCCATCCTTCAGGAACAGGAGTTTCCAGCCACCGAGGCTGAGACGGATGTTGAAGGGAAAGCCGACCTCATGCGCGCCGCTGGGCGTCGGATCGGCGGGCAGTGTGGCCAGATAGGCGCGCAGATCGACCACATCCTGCAACTCGGCCTTGGCATAGCTCGCATAGGGAAAGACCGGGTAATAGTGCTGCCCGCCGGGCGAGACGCCGCGTACCATCGCATTGGCGAGGTCAAGGTCGCTCCATGCGCCGATACCGACATCGGGGTCGTTGGAGATATTCGGCGCAAGGAACGTCCCGAAGGGCGACGGGAAGCGCTGCCCGCCCTTCAGCACCAGCTTTTCATCGCCGCTTGCATTCTCCCCGGCGTGGCAGGAGGCGCAGCCCCCGGCCCAGAAAACAAGTTCGCCCCGGCTTGCATCGCCATTCATCCCCGCCAAGGCGTCATCCGGAAGGGGCCTGGGACGCAAAACCAGCCAGGCCACACCGAGCCCGACCACGAGCAGCAAAAGGAAAAGGCGAAGCAATCGGCGCATGGGTGCCCTCGCAAGATGGGGGCGGATGCGCCCCGCCCCCTTCCGTTAAAGCAAGTCTAACGCGGAAGCTCAGTTCTGCGGAATGCGCGCGACCTCGTGGCAACCGCTGCAGGACTTGCCCAACGGCCCCATCGCGGCCTTGAGCGCGTCAAGCCCCGTACCCGCGGCCGCCTGCATCGCCTCGGCTGCCGCCGTGAAATCAGCCGCCTTGGCGCCGATGCCGACATCTTCGGTAAAGAGTTCGGGCTTGACGGTCGAGTCCGGGTTTTCGGCATTGCTGGAGCCGGGAAGATAAAGCATCGAAACGTCGAGTTGGCCCGAGGCCACGATCGCATCCGCCGCTTTCTGGGCGGCTTCGGCGTTGTACTCCACCTCTTCCTTCGCCATCGCGCCCAGAACTCCGACATTCAGCGCGCGATAAACCATGAGACCCTGACGGGCCTTGATTTCCTTGGCGAAAGGGGCGTCCTGCGCAGAAACGGAACCAGTGAAAGCAATGGTGGCGAACGCCAAACCGGCTAGAACCTTCTTCATCATGCAACTCCCTGTTGAGGATAGGGGCAGAGTACTTGTGCTGAATTTGATTACCATACGAAAATTCCGCATGGTAAACGTGAAAAAACGCACAAGAAGCGTATTTCCCCCGTTTTTCGCCGGAATGGCCGCCGGAGCGGGGCGTGCCGGGCAATTCTGGCCGGTCACAAAGGCGTGAGGACCGCAGCATGAGGGAAAACTGGGACGATCTGAGGTTTGTCCTGGCGGTGGCGGAAGAAGGTTCGGTCAACGCTGCCGCACGGCGGCTGGGGGTGAATCACGCCACAGTCCTGCGCCGGTTGGCCGCCTATGAGGACGCGACCGGAGTCGCGATCTTCGACAAGTCGGCGCGAGGTTACGTGGTTTCCGGCGCTCAGCAGCGCGTCATAGAGGCCGCGCGTGAGGTTGACCGGGCGGTACAGGCGGTGGCACGGACGCTACAGGGGATGCGCGCGCCGCTGACCGGTGACGTGCGCGTCACCTCCACCGATACATTCTGTCAGCATGTACTGCCTTCGGTGGTGTCGGAATTGCGCAAGGCGTCGCCGGAGCTTCGGATCGAGCTTTTGTGTACGAATAGCCATCTCGATTTGGCGCGGACCCATGCCGACATTACGGTTCGACCAACCGACAAACTCGCCGATGATCTGGTCGGCAGTATCGGAGCCCCTTTAGGCTTCGGGTTGTTCCGTCAGAGGGGCAGCGGCAGCAGCGACTGGCTCGGCCTCTGTGGTCCGGTGTCGCGTTCGCTGATCGGCCGCTGGATGGCAGATGAACTCGACCCGGACCGTATTGTCGCCAGTGCCGACAGTTTCCTGGTCCTGCGCGAAATGGCTGCAGCCGGACAAGGCATGGCGCCGATGCCCTGGTTCCTTGGAAATGAGGATGCGCGTCTGGAGGAGGTCCGCGGGATCATACCGGATATCTCGGTCGACATCTGGGTCGCAAGCCACGCCGATCTGGCCGATGTGCCGCGCATCGCCGAGACGCGACGGGCGCTTGTCGCGGCACTTTATGAAATGGCACCGCGATTGCGCGGCGGTATCTAGGGAAGCGGTTTGATGTTCGGCTTGTTGCTGCCCGGTGACAATCCGAACCCGTCCGGCAGAACGCCTGCCCATTCCAGCCCTGCGAGTGTCAGGCAAACCGCGATCACCCCGAAGACCAGAGCGACGCGCCTGGCCGAGGGCGGATTGTGCGCCCAGTGAGCCATTCGCAGGAAATGGCGCAGGTTCATTCCTTCGCGCTCTCCTCGATGAAACGCACCTTGCCGATATGCGGCAGGTTGCGGTTTCTCTGGGCGAAGTCGATGCCGTAGCCCACGACGAACTCGTCCGGAATCTCGAACCCGGTCCATGTCGCCTTGATCGGCACCTCGCGGCGCGAAGGCTTGTCGAGAAGTGCGCAGACCTCAAGCCGCTTCGGTTCACGCGAACGCAGGAGGTTGACCACGTGGTGCAGCGTGAAGCCTGTATCCACGATATCCTCAACCACAAGCACGTCGCGGCCCGAAATCTCGCCCCTCAGATCCTTGAGAATGCGCACCTCGCGGCTCGACTCCATCGCATCGCCATAGGACGAAGCCTCCAGGAAATCGACCTCCACCGGCAGGTCGATCTCGCGCACGAGGTCCGCGATGAAGACGAAGGATCCGCGCAGAAGGCCGACGACGACAAGTTTGTCGGTGCCCTTGAAAGCTTTGGTGATCTCCTTGGCCAAAGCCTCCACCCGTGCGGCAATGGACTTTGCGGATATCATTTCGTCGATGACGTAATCGCGATGCGGCATGCGGCCCCCTTGAATTCCCTTCTCCATTTAGCGAGATGGGGCAACGGAGTCACCAAGGACGCGCGATGCCAACCCATTCGGAAACCCGCGTGATGCCTTACACGGCACGCCAGATGTATGATCTGGTGGCCGATGTCGGACGCTACCCGGAATTTCTGCCCTGGACCGCCGCCGCGCGCATCCGGTCGCGCAAGCCGCGCCCAGATGGGGCGGAGGTGATGGAGGCTGATCTGGTGATCTCGTTCAAGGTCTTCCGCGAGCGGTTCGGCAGCCGGGTTGTGCTGTGGCCTGCCGAGAGCCGGATCGACACCGAGTATCTCGACGGGCCGTTTCATCACATGCGCTCGAACTGGGCCTTTCAAGATCGCGAAGAGGGCGGCTGCGAGGTCTCGTTCTTCGTCGATTTCGCGTTCCGGAACGCGATCCTGCAAAAGCTGATCGGCGTTGTCTTCGACGAGGCGATGCACCGGGTGGTCCGAGCCTTCGAAGAGCGGGCAAAGGTGCTTTACGGACCGGTTTGATTCAAAGGGAAACGGGCCTCAAGTGGCCTGTTCCCGGGATGCATCTCTCGCGCCTATGACGTGATGTCGTAGGCGCGCTCCCCGTGGGCCGAGATGTCGAGGCCGTTGAACTCTGTTTCCGCATCGACGCGGATGGGCGTCACAAGGCCCGCGATCTTGGCCAGAACCCAGGTGCCGGCGACGGTGAAGATGCCAACGATGGCTAGCGCACCGAGTTGCGCAATCCAGTCGCCCGCGCCGAACGCCGCGATCATGATCGTGCCGAAGATGCCGCCGACGCCATGAACGGCAAAGACGTCGAGCGTATCGTCAATGCGGATCTTGTTGCGGACGAGGGCGACGGCCTCCTGGCAGAGAACGCCCGCGACCGCGCCGATCACCAGCGCTTCGATGGGGCCGACAAAACCTGACGCAGGCGTTATCGAGGCAAGCCCTGCGATGGTCCCGGTGACGAGGCCAACGAGTGAGGCCCGGCCGAACTTCACCCGTTCCCAGAGCGCCCAGGTCAGCGACGCGGTGGCCGCCGAGATATGCGTGACAGTAATCGCCATTGCGGCACCGCCATCGGCGGCAAGCTGCGAACCGCCGTTGAAGCCGAACCAGCCGACCCAGAGAAGCCCCGCGCCGATGGCGACGAAGCCGGGATTGTGCGGTGGCGTGGTGCGGTTCTTGCGGGGCCCGATCATGACGGCCAGAACCAGCGCGGCCAGCCCTGCCGTCTCGTGCACGACGATGCCGCCCGCGAAGTCACGGGTGCCGATATCGCCGAAGATACCGCCATCGGACAGGAACCCGCCGCCCCAGATCCAATGGGCGACAGGGGCATAGATGCCGAGCATCCAGAGAGCTGAGAAGAGCAAGACGAAGCCGAACCCCACACGTTCGGCAAAGGCGCCGAGGAAGAGCGCGGGCGTTATGATGGCGAAGGTCATCTGGAAGGCGAAGAAGAGGACCTCGGGCAGGGTGCCCTTGATCGTCGTCGCATCAACGCCCATCAACAAGACACGGTCAAGGCCGCCCCAAACGGGGCCTTCATCACCGAAGGCAATGGAATAGCCGGCGATCAGCCACAGGACGCTCATCAGACAGGCGATAGCAAAGCACTGCATGAAGACGGACAGAACGTTCCGCGCCCGCACGAGACCGCCATAGAATAGCGCGAGCCCGGGCAGCGTCATCAGAAGCACAAGGCCGGTGGCCACGATGATCCAGGCTGTATCGGCGCCGTTCATGGAATGAAGTCCTTTCGCGTGTTGGCTCGCGATGGGAAAAGCGTGGGACAAATGCTGTGAAAAGCGGCATCTCATCTGGACTTGCCGAAAATGGTGGCAATTCCAGAACTGCCCAAAAAACATGCGGTCCAGCACATCCTTTGCCTGGAATCTGACCGTTATCCGGATCAGGAGCTTAGGGAAACCTTGATCAGATCCAGCGCGTGATCGACCGCAGCGCGGCGCACAGCGGCCCGCCCCAACGCGCCGAACTCGACCGTTTCTACGCGGGTAGCAGTTCCTGTCCGGGCGAGACCGAAACAGACCCGACCTTCGGGCTTGTGGTCCGATCCGCCCGGTCCGGCGATGCCCGTGACCGAAACGGCGATCGTGGCCGCAGAGCGCGCCAGAGCGCCTTCCGCCATCTCGCCTGCGACCTCTTCGCTGACGGCCCCGAACGTGTCGAGCGTTCTGGCCGCAACACCCAGCATGTCTGTCTTGGCCGCGTTGGAATAGGTCACGAAGCCCCGGTCAAACGCGTCCGATGACCCCGGGACATCCGTGATTGCGGCGGCGATCATGCCGCCGGTGCAGCTTTCAGCCGTGGCGATGATCGCCCCCTTGCCGCGGGCGAGCACGAGGAGCTGTTCGGCCCGGTTCATGCGCCCATTAGTCCATGCGCCAGGCCCGCCGCGATCATCGTGGCGACCCCGGCAAAGAGCCCGGCCCAGAGGTCGTCCTCCATCGTTCCAAAGGCGGTGTGCTTGCGGTCCGCGCGGCCTATGGGACCCGGTTTCCAGATGTCAAAGAGCCGGAAGAAGAGAAAGGCCGCGACCCAGCCCGGCCAGGGGAAGTGCCAGCTGTCGAGCCCCATCCACCAGAACCCGGCGGACGGAAACAGGAGCGCGATCCACTGACCCGCTACCTCGTCGATGACGATCTCGGACGGGTCCTTGTCGGTTTGACCCGCGACAGTTAGGGCCGTCGCCCAGAACCCGAGCGGCGTGATGATGAGCGTCGCCGCCAGCAGCAGCGGGAAATGCCCGATCCCGTGGACAAGAAGCCCGAGGGCCACCGCAACCGCCGAACCCCATGTTCCGGGCGCCGGGCGCAGAAGCCCCGTGCCGAACCAGGTGGCAAGAAGGCGGGGAAAGGTCATGGCTTCATCAGCGTGACGGTGGCGAGGGCGGCGATACCTTCCTCGCGGCCGGTGAAGCCCAACCGTTCTGAAGTGGTCGCCTTGACGCTGATCCGGTCGCGGCCCACGCCAATAATTCGCGCGAGTTCCGAAGCCATTTCATGGGCGTGCGGTCCGATCTTCGGACGCTCGCAGACCAACGTCACATCGGCATTTGTAATCCGGTAGCCGTTGTCGCGGGCCATTTCTGCCGCATGGGCCAGGAAGATATGGCTCGCAGCGCCTTTCCACTGAGGGTCAGAAGGAGGGAAGTGGCGGCCGATGTCGCCCTCTGCCAGCGCGCCGTAGATGGCGTCTGTCAGAGCATGCATGCCGACATCTGCATCGGAATGGCCCAGCAGCGCCTTCGCATGCGGAACCCGCACGCCACAAAGCATCACATGATCGCCGTCGGTAAAGGCGTGAACGTCATAGCCGTTGCCGGTGCGGATATCCATGCCAGTTCCCAGCATCCGTTCGGCACGGGCGAAATCGCCGGGCCAGGTGAGTTTGATATTCTCCTCGTCGCCCTCGACGATGGCGACGTCAAGCCCCGCGGCAAGCGCCACCTCCACGTCATCGGCCGCTCCGCCCGGATGGGCGCGGTGCGCATCGAGGATGGCGGGGAAGCGGAAGCCTTGCGGGGTCTGGGCGCGAAAGAGCCCGTCGCGCGGTTGAAGGCCGGTGACCTTCGCATCGGCCCCGGTCCAGAGTGCATCGGTGACGCCTAGGGCAGGGGCGGCTGCCGTCGCGGTTTCCAGCGCTGCCGTAACCCGGGCAATGACGGCGGCCGAAACCATCGGACGAGCCCCATCATGGATCAGAACTTGGGATATTTCATTTGCGTCAATGGTTTCCAAGGCATTTTTCACAGATTCAAATCGTGTTTCGCCGCCCGCGACCAAGGTCGCCCGCCCGGCGAATTCGGCGATACCCCGTGCCATGTCATCGGGATGCAGGACGACGATGATCCGGCCCGCACCGCGAAAGGCCGCCACTGTCCGGGCCAGTACGCTTTGCCCGCTCAACATGCGCCACTGCTTGGGCTCGCCGCCCGCCCGTGTGCCGCGCCCTGCCGCGACGATGATGATTGCAGTACCGCTCACGTCTCTCTCCGTTTGCCCTGCTGTAATCTCCCCCGCGCGTGACGGCAATGCCCGGCCGTCGCGCATTGGAAAGGCAATGCGCCCAAAAATTGAGCAAAATGCGACCCGCCGCTGCCGCTCGCGGTGTTTCCGTTGCCTTTTTGCCAAAGTCTGCTTAGGACCGAGGCAGCTGCACAAGGATTAGGCATTTGGCCCTGACGCTCGGCGAAATCACACTGGACCCGCCGGTCTTCCTGGCACCGCTCGCGGGGATCACCGACCTGCCGTTCCGCCGTCTGGTGGCACGGTTCGGCGCAGGGCTTGTCGTGTCCGAGATGGTGGCCTCGGGTGAACTGCTTACGGATAAGCCCTCGGTCCGCGCAAAGGCGCGCACCGATCTGGGGCTTGGCGATGACACTGCAACCTCAGTCCAACTCGCGGGACGTGAAGCTAGGGCAATGGCCGAGGCGGCGAAGGTCGTGGCCGATATGGGCGCGCGGATCATCGACATCAACATGGGATGCCCGGCAAAGAAGGTGACGGGCGGTCTGTCCGGTTCGGCGCTGATGCAGAACCTCGACCATGCGTTGACGCTGGTCGAGGCGGTCGTCGGCGCGGTGGATGTGCCGGTGACGCTGAAATGCCGCCTTGGCTGGGATGTGGACTGCCTGAACGCGCCCG
>JAUIDM010000307.1 GCA_030428915.1 Alphaproteobacteria bacterium
ACCGTAGCCGATATCGGTCGCGGTCCTGGTGAAGTTCACATGGGCATTCACGAAGTCCCAGTTCACCGCGTCGTTCTGAATGATGTAGTTGGCGATATAGTTGAGGATCGCGAGATCGGTTTGCGGCGTGAAGATCATGCCGTTGTCGGCCAGTTCAAAGCTGCGATGCTCGAAGGTCGAGAGCACATGCACCTCGGCCCCCGGCTTGGTCAGGCGCGTATCGGTCAGGCGCGACCACAGGATCGGGTGCATCTCGGCCATGTTGGAGCCCCAGAGCACGAAGGTGTCGGCATGCTCGAGGTCATCGTAGCAGCCCATCGGCTCATCAATGCCGAAGGTGCGGATGAAGCCCGCAACGGCCGAGGCCATGCAGTGGCGTGCATTGGGGTCGATGTTGTTCGACCGGAAGCCCGCCTTCATCAGTTTGGCGGCGGCATAGCCTTCCCAGACCGTCCACTGGCCCGAGCCGAACATGCCGACCGACGTCGGACCCTTCTTGGCCAGCGCCTCTTTCCACTTCTGGGCCATGATGTCGAAGGCTTCGTCCCAGCTGACCGGCTCGAACTCGCCATTCTTGTCGTAGACGCCACCGGACTTGCGGAGCATCGGCGTGGTCAGCCGGTCGGCGCCATACATGATCTTGGACAGGAAATAGCCCTTGATGCAGTTCAGGCCCCGGTTCACCGGCGCGTCCGGATCGCCCTGGGTTGCCACGACACGGCCATCCTTGACGCCCACGAGGACCGAACAGCCGGTGCCGCAGAAGCGGCAGGCGGCCTTGTCCCAGCGGATGTCCGGTGCGCCGAGCTGGGCAGAGGCGGCACCGGGCAGGGTGATGCCCGCGGCGGATGCCGTCGCGGCAGCGGCGGTCGACTTCAGAAAGGCGCGGCGTGAGGCGGACAGGGTCATCGCGGGTCTCCCGGTTCAGGAATGGCAGAGGGTGAGGGGCGCGGCCACATCGCCGGCATCCTCAAAATGGTGATAGGTCAGCGTGACGGTCAGGACGCCCGGGATCTTGTGCAGATCCATGATCTGGTCGGAGGCGCGCTTGCCCGGAACGTCCTCTACCGTGATGACGATGCGGCCATCCTTATGGGCGTGGACCTCGCCGCCCTCCGTGGCTTCGATCGCGGCAATGACACCGTCGGTCATATGCGGCAGGGCTTGGACGAGGCATCCGCAGATGTTCAGCATGGCCGGACCTCCGTATCTTGTGTGTTCTGATGCAGGGTGATGGCACCTGTCGGGCATGAAGCGATGCAGGCGCCGCAACCGGTGCAAAGCCCGGTTTCAATCCGGGGCTCGGCGCGCCCGCCGGTGATCAGCCGAAAGCGGATGGCTTGGGCGTCGCAGTGATCTTCACAGGCGCGGCAGGCAATGCCCTGGCGTGACATGCAGGCCTCATCCACACGCGCGCGCCACAGCCACGCCTGCCCCGGCACAAGGGCGCCGGTTTCGCAGGCCTCGGTACACGCGCCGCAGAAGGTGCAGGCCCCGGCATTCAGGTCCATCACGGGAAGCTCCGCGCCGTCCCGCATGATGATACCCTCGGGGCATATGCGCGCGCAGTCACCGCAGCCGGTGCAAAGTTCCGCGAATTGCGCTTCGGCGAGCGCCCCTAACGGCCGGGGCAAGGCGGGGCGCACAACTTTGGCAGTCAGAAACGCGCGTCGTGAGTTTGCGATAGCCATGCCGCAGGTTCCCTGTAACCCCTCGCATCGCTCTTAGAACAGAATTCGGTAACCGGACTTGACCGATGTCAAAGCCCATTCTGGAAATATGACATATTGATCAAATAGTTACAAATTCGCTTTTGTGAATGACATTGTGGGCGACCCTGTAGGCGACTACGGCTGCTCGTCCAGAACCTTCCGCGCCACGCGAAAACACTCCAGAGCCTGCGGCACACCGCAATAGATGCCGACGACATGAATGATCGCGCGGATTTCCTCTTTAGTGACACCGTTTGTAATCGCCCCGCGGCAGTGGATCTCCCATTCGTGCATCTTGCCCAACGCACCGATCATCGCGAGATTCATCATGGATCGCGTCTTTGCCGGGATCACCTCATCCCCCCAGCCAAAACCCCAGCACCAGGCTGTCATTGCCTCCTGGAATGGGCGGGTCAGGTCATCGGCGGCGGCAAGGTTCCTTTCCACATAGTCCGCACCAAGCGTGGCCTTGCGTTGCGCAAGACCCTTGATGAAGAGGTCTTCGTCGAATGTTCCGGTCATGCTGCACCCTTCCTATCGGCAATCAAGCGATCGCACCGCGACGCTGTCGAAGCTGACCGACCGTCCAATGTCTTGCGCGGCGCGTCAATGACGTGAGCGATCGCTTCTGGCAGGCCCAGACCGCCAAGCCGGTTTAATAACGACAATCTCCCGGTAACTTTCGGTTAAACACTGGCATCTACACATTAGGAAAACGCCAGAGAAACGAATTGCCATGCACGAAACTTTTTGCCTTTCAGCCATGTTCCTTATGCTCGCGATTGCTGGGGGCGACCGCGAAGACCACCAGGCGCAAATGCCCTGTGGTGGTGGTTCCAAGCTGGTAGCAGCCGTCGATGCCCCGGACCCAAACCGCGATCAAAGCTTTGATAACAAATCGGGCGTCGGCCAGGCATCGGCGGGCAATCCCAGCCGGAGCTGCTCTTTCTGAACGGCCTCTCGGGTCAGTTTGCCAAGAATGCCGTCAACGCCGCCGACATCGTGCCCCCGTGCCTGCAATTTCTGCTGAAGCGATTTCATTTGTTCTGCGGACAGCCCCGGATCGGGATTGCCCGGATCGTAGACCGGCGCACCTTCCAGCCGCGTGGCGAAATAGGCGGCCGTCGTGACATAGACGAAGCTCTTGTTCCACTCGAAATAGACATGGAAATTCGGATACGCCATGAAGGCTGGCCCCTTCCGCCCCATGGGCAGCAGGACGGAGCCCTTCAGCCCTCGCGCCAACGGCGCGGAGCGGCCCTTGACCCCCATCCGCTCCCAATCGGAAGTGGAGAGCGTATGGTTCAGCCCCGTTTTCGACCAGTCGAGCCCGTCGGGCACGGCAATTTCCTGTAACCACGGTTCACCCGGACGCCAGCCGAGCCCACGCAGCATCTTCGCACCTGACATAAGCGCATCAGGGGGCGAGGCCTTGAGGTTTACATGGCCGTCGCCGTCACCGTCGACGCCGTTGCGCAGGATATCCTCGGGCAGCATCTGCACCATCCCGATCTCTCCGGCCCAGGCGCCCTTGGTTCGTGCCGGATCGAAATCGCCATGTTGAAAGAGCTCGAGTGCCGCGAAAATCTGCGGCCGGAAAAGATGCGGCCGGCGGCAGTCATGGGCCAAGGTGACCAGCGCGTTCAGCGTGTTGAAATCGCCTTGCACCGCACCGTAGTCGGTTTCCAATGCCCAGAAAGCCAGCAAAACGCCGGGCGAGACGCCGTAGTCACGCTGGATGCGCTGAAACGTGCTCGTGTATTTCTGCGCATTCCGCTGGCCGTTGACCATGCGTCCCTTACTGATGACGGCGCGGGAAAAATCGATGAAGCTTTTGCGGAACACGCCCTGCGACCGGTCCGCCTTCAACACCGCGCCATCCTGGCGGACATTCGCGAAGAAGGCGTCGACCCGGTTGGCGGGGTGGCCCGCGGCCCGCGCCTCGGCCTTGAGGCCGGCAACGAAATCAGAAAAACCGCCGCCACAGGCATGAGAAGCTTGCGGAAGAACGGCGACTGCGATTGCGATAAGAAGGGCGCGCATGAAAACCTCTGGACGTGGCCTGCGAACACTATCAACCTGAGAGTATCAGGCAACCGGCGAAATCTTGCCGCCATTGGGGTTCGTTAACAGTCAGTTAACAATTGTTGAAGACTCTATAACAAAGGCGGAAAACCCGACCCGCCGATCGTCAGGAGCGGTCATGCGTGTTCTCATCGTGGAGAGCGACCCCAATCTCGGATGGCTTTGGAAACGCCATGTCGAACGCTATTCGGCGTCCGTGACGCTTGTCGGCAGTCAGGAAGAGGCGGTCGCACATCTCGAACACGAGGATGTCGAGATCATCGTGCTGGACCTTGTTCTGAAGAATGGCAGCGCCATTGCGGTCGCCGACTACGCCGCCTACCGCCATCCTGAGGCCAAGGTGGTTTTCGTCACGAACACGACCTTCTTCTCGGACGGCTCTATCTTTCAGCATATTCCCAATGCCTGCGCCTTTCTGCCGTCCGCGACCCCGCCAGAGGATCTTGCCGCAGTTGTAGAGCATTACGGCACGTCTCAATGATCGGGGCCACGCCCGTGGGGTTCGTTGAAATCGATCACCGGATTGATCGGCACGATCCTGTGCGGATTGATGCTGTCGTGGCTGTAGTGGTAATGGCGCACGAAATGGTCGAACCGAACCGTGTCAGCCACGCCGGGGTGCTGATATAGGTCTCGGGTATAGGCCCAGAGATTGGGATAGTCGATCAGCCGCCGACGGTTGCATTTGAAATGCAGGTGATAGACCAGATCGAAGCGGACAAGCGTTGTGAAAAGCCGCCAATCCGCCTCGGTCAGCCGGTCGCCAATCAGCCAGCGCTGTCGTGACAGCCGGTCTTCCAGCCAGTCAAGCGTGTCGAAAAGGGCCGTCACCGCCTCATCATAGGGCGCCTGCTGTGTCGCGAAACCGGCCTTGTAGACGCCGTTATTGACAGTCGCATAGATGCGGGCGTTGACCGCCTCAATATCGTCGCGCAAATGTTCCGGCCAGTAGTCCGCCCGGTTTCCGGTCAGCCCGTCAAAGGCGGAGTTGAACATCCGGATGATTTCGGAACTCTCGTTGGACACGATGGTATCGCGCTTCTTGTCCCAGAGAACGGGCACCGTCACGCGTCCTGAAAAACCGCTTTCGGCGCGAATGTAGAGATCGCGCATGAACGGCAAGCCAAAGAGCTTGTCGCCGGTGGCGCCGGGAAAATCGGCCTGAAAGGTCCAGCCATCGTCCAGCATGTCGGGATGGACGACGGAGACATCAATCAGATCTCCCAGCCCCTTCAGCGCCCGGAAGATCAGCGTCCGGTGCGCCCAGGGGCAGGCATAGGACACATAGAG
>JAUIDM010000308.1 GCA_030428915.1 Alphaproteobacteria bacterium
TCTGGCGCTCACCAAGCGCGAGATGCTGAAATACCGCACCGATATCCAGATGGTGTTTCAGGACCCGCTGGCCAGTCTTAACCCCCGTATGACGGTGGGCCAGATCATCGCCGAACCGCTTCGGACCCACAAACCGAACGTGTCCGGCGAAGAGGTCAAGACCAAGGTCAAGAAGATGATGGACCGGGTCGGCCTTCTGCCGAACCAGATCAACCGTTACCCGCACGAGTTTTCCGGCGGCCAGTGCCAGCGCATCGGCATCGCCCGGGCGCTAATCGTGGAGCCGAAGCTTCTGATCTGCGACGAGCCCGTTTCTGCCCTCGACGTCTCAATCCAGGCGCAGGTGATCAACCTTCTGGCCGAACTGCAACGCGATCTTGGGCTTGCGATGATCTTCATCGCGCATGACCTCAGCGTGGTGAAGCACATATCGGACCGTGTCATGGTGCTTTATCTCGGGCGAGAGATGGAGATGGCGACGAGCCATGACCTCTACGCTGATCCGCAGCACCCCTATACGCAGGCGCTGCTGTCCGCCGTGCCGATCCCCGATCCGGCGGCTGAGCGCGAAAAGGTCATGATCCCGCTCGAAGGCGACCTGCCCTCGCCCCTCGCGCCGCCCTCAGGCTGCGTCTTCCGCACCCGTTGCCCACGGGCAGAGGCGCGCTGCGCGGAAATGGTGCCGGAATTCACCGGCGGCGCCCATGGCGTGGCCTGCCACTTCCCCGGCCCCCTGATCGGCGCAAAACGAGCGGTGGAACCGGCCTGACCGGCCCGTCCTTCACTCGACGCGTTCCAGCAGGGTCAAAACCTGCGGCCCAAGCGCATCCACGACAAGCGCTACACCGTCCCTGTTCGGATGCAGCCCGTCCGGCTGAATGTAATCGGCCATCGCGCCCGCACGGTCCGGCAGCGCCAGAATTGGCGCGAGGAACGGCTCGGCCAACAGGGCGCCATGTTCCGCCGCAAGGTCGGGATAGATCGCATCGAAAGCTGCCTTGTAGTCGGGCCCGTAGTTCCCTGGCGCCGTCATCGGTACGAGCAGGACTTCAATGCCCCGTTCACTCGCCCGTTCAAGGATCGCATCCAGATTGGCGCGTGCCTCTTCGGGCGGCAGGCCACGCAACAGGTCGTTGCCGCCAAGCGTCACGATCAGCGCCTCGACCTCGGGCGTCAGTGTCCAGTCGATCCGGGCACGCCCCCCTGCCGTCGTGTCGCCCGAGACGCCTGCATTGATCACCGTCACGTCAGCCCCCCGATCACGCAGCCAGGCCTGCAACTGAGGCACGAACCCTTCCTCCGGCTGCAGACCATAGCCCGCCGTCAGACTGTCACCAAAGGCCACGATCGTCACCGGCTCCGCCGAGGCCGGAGCAGCGGCCAGAACCGAAAGACTCACAATCGCCGCAAGGGCAAGGTTGCCCTTCCGTCCCTTTGCCCCATATGCGTTAGAACGGCAGTACCGGCGGAACGAGGCAATGAGCGAACCGATCCTTAAACTTGACGACGCAAGGCTGGTGTTGGAAGGCAATGCCGGGCCGCTGGAAATCCTCAAAGGCATCTCGCTCGCGATCCCGCGCGGCGAAAGTCTTGGGCTTGTCGGTCCCTCTGGCTCGGGCAAGTCGTCTCTCCTCATGCTCATGGGCGGGCTTGAACGCGCCACGTCTGGTCGGGTCGAGGCCCTGGGTCACGACCTGACGGCGATGGACGAGGACGCGCTGGCCCGGTTCCGCCGGGGTAATATGGGCATCGTTTTCCAGTCGTTCCACCTGATTCCGACGATGACCGCATTGGAGAACGTGGCGATCCCGCTGGAACTCGCCGGCGCGGCCGATGCCTTCGACCGGGCGGCGGCGGAGCTTGAGGCGATGGGGCTGGGCGCAAGGATGGATCACTATCCCGCGCAACTCTCGGGCGGTGAACAGCAGCGCGTGGCCCTTGCCCGTGCCGCTGCCCCGAGACCGGCGATCTTTCTGGCCGATGAGCCGACCGGCAATCTGGACGGGACGACGGGCGAGGCGATCATGGAATTGCTCTTCGGCCTGCGCGACCGGCACGGGGCGACGCTCGTCCTCGTTACCCATGCACCGGAACTGGCCGCGCGCTGCGATCGCGTGGTGCGGCTGATGGACGGGCAGATCGCGGGCGAAGATCTGGCACGCAAGGTGGCGGAATGAAAATGCCGCTCGCCGCCCGCATCGCCAGGCGCGAGATGCGCGGCGGGGTTGGCGGATTCACCGTCTTTCTGCTCTGCCTCATGCTCGGCGTTGCTGCCATCGCCGCCGTCGGCACGGTTCGGGAGGCAATCCAGACCGCGATCCGTGATCAGGGCGCGGTGCTTCTGGGCGGCGATGCCGAGATGTCCTTCACCTATCGCTATGCAAGCGCGGAAGAGCGCGCTTTCATGGAGGATCGCGCCACAAGCGTGGCCGAGATCGTCGATTTCCGGTCCATGGCCGTCGTTGGCGAGGGGGCTGCGGCGGAACGGGCGCTGACCCAGATCAAGGGCGTGGACGGGGCCTATCCGCTGACCGGTCAACTGCTGCTGGACCCGGCCATTCCGCTGGCCGAAGCACTTGCGGTTCAAGATGGCGTGCCGGGCGCGGTACTGGACCCGGTGCTGGCCGACCGGCTGGGGCTGAAAGCCGGCGACCGTTTCAGGCTTGGGACAAAGGAATTCCGCGCAACAGCGCGGCTGGTGCGCGAGCCCGATGGCGCGACTTCGGGCTTCACCTTTGGTCCCCGCACCATCGTACGAACGGCAGACCTCGCCGGATCGGGCCTGCTGGAGCCCGGCAGCCTTTTCGACACGCATTACCGGCTGCTTTTGCCTGAGGGCACCAGTTTGGATGCAATGAGGGCCGAGGCGGAAGCGGCATTCCGCGACAGCGGCCTGCGCTGGCGCGATGCGCGGCGCGGAGCGCCCGGCATGCAACGGTTCGTCGACCGGATGGGGTCGTTTCTGGTGCTGGTCGGGCTGGCCGGGCTGGCGGTTGGCGGCGTCGGTATCGGGGCGGCGGTGACGTCCTATCTCGACGGGCGGGTAGAGACGATGGCAGCCCTGAAGGCGATGGGGGCGGAAAGCGGCACGATCTTCGCTGTCTATCTCATTCAGGTCGGGGTGCTGGCGGTCATCGGCATCGCGGCAGGGCTGACCCTGGGCGCTGCGCTGCCGGTGTTGGCAGGCCCCCTGATCGCCGCAAGGCTGCCGATCCCCGTGGACATGATCGTGGCATGGCGTCCGCTGGGCGAAGCTGGTCTTTACGGTGCGCTGGCCGCTTGCCTCTTCGCGCTCTGGCCCCTTGCACGCACGCGCGAAGTCCAGGCTGCGGCGCTGTTTCGCGACCTTGGTCCGGGGCGGCGGCGCTGGCCAGGCTGGCGACTGGGACTGGTTCTTGCCGGTGTCGCGCTTCTTCTTGTCCTCGTGGCGACAGTCATGTCCGGCGTACCGCACCTCGCGCTTGGCACGCTGGGCGGCGTCGCGGCAGCGCTAGTGGTTCTGACGCTTGCAGCTTCTGGCCTGAGCTGGATCGCCCGGCGATCTGGCCGCAAGATGCGTGGCCGCCCGGCCCTGAGGCTGGCGCTGTCCGCCATAGGCGGGCCAAAGGAAGAGGCGCGCGCGGTGGTCTTGTCGCTCGGGCTCGGGCTGTCGGTGCTGGCCGCCGTCGGCCAGATCGACGCCAATCTGAGAGGCGCCATCGCGCAGGACCTGCCCGACGTCGCGCCGTCATATTTCTTCGTCGACATCCAGCCCGACCAGATCGACGGCTTCCGCGCCCGGCTGCATGACGATCCGGCGGTGACAAAGATCGAGAGCGCGCCGATGCTGCGCGGCGTGGTGACGAAGATCAACGGACGGGACGCGCGTGAGGTCGCGGGCGATCACTGGGTCGTGCGCGGCGACCGGGGGCTGACCTATGCGGCCTCTCCGCCGCCCGATACCAAGGTCGTGGCGGGCGAATGGTGGCCCGAGGATTACAGCGGCCCGCCGCAGATGAGCTTCGCCCTTGAAGAGGCGGAGGAGATGGGTCTGAGCCTCGGAGACCGGGTGACGGTCAACGTGCTGGGCCGCGAAATCGAGGCAGAGATCACATCGTTCCGCGAGGTGGATTTCGGCACGGGCGGTATCGGTTTCGTGATGTCGCTGAACCCCGCAGCCCTTGCGGGCGCTCCGCATAGCTGGATTTCAACTGTCTATGCCGATGAGGCGGCCGAGGCCGCGATCCTGCGCGATCTCGCCTCGGCCTATCCGAACATCACCGCAATCCGGGTGCGCGACGTGGTAAACCGGGTCGCCGATGCCCTCGCGGCCATTGCGCGGGCAACGGCCATTGCCGCCGGTGTGACGCTGCTGACAGGTGTCGTGGTGCTGATCGGCGCGGCGGCGGCGGGTGAACGCGCGCGGATCTACGAGGCGGCTGTGCTTAAAACGCTCGGCGCAACGCGAGGTCTGGTGCTGAAAAGCTTCGCCCTGCGTTCCGCGCTGATGGGCGCCGCGGCCGGTATCGTCGCGGTGGCCTTTGGCGCGGCGGCAGGCTGGGCGGTGATGGTTTTCGTCATGGAAGGGGCATTCCGCTTCGAACCCGTCTCGGCGATCTCCATCGTCACCGGCGGAGCACTCGCCACATTGCTTGCGGGGCTGGCCTTTGCACTCCGGCCGCTCGCGGCGCGTCCGGCGCAGGTGCTCCGGGCGCGGGACTGAAGAAACGGCGCGGGCGCAGGCAGGCGGGTTTGACACCCGCCCTAAGCTGCCGCCCTCCACGGGCCTGCGCGACGAAGGCGGAGCGCGTTGGTGACGACAAAGACAGAGGACAGCGCCATCGCCCCGGCTGCAAGCATCGGCGACAGCAGCATGCCGTTCAGAGGATAAAGCAGGCCAGCGGCAACCGGGATCAGCAGGACGTTGTAGCCGAACGCCCAGAAAAGGTTCTGGCGGATGTTGCGCATCGTGGCCCGCGACAGCCTGACCGCATCGGCCACGGCGCCGGGGTCGCCCGTCATCAGCACCACCTCCGCCGCCTCGATCGCGACATCGGTGCCGGTGCCCATGGCGATGCCGATATCGGCGGCAGCCA
>JAUIDM010000309.1 GCA_030428915.1 Alphaproteobacteria bacterium
ACCGTTGCGAGGGTTTCAACCCACGCTGCCGGAAGGGCAGGCCGCTATCTGCCGAGCCCGAGTGCCGCGAAACCGCGTTCCGAGAGGCGCGCATGGAGCGCTTCGGCCTCTGCCGCGAGGTCCGGATCATGCGCATCGGGCGTGCGGTCGGCGACCGGACGCAGTTCCTGCGGCATGTCGGGCGCGACACCGATGCGGCGGGCGACCGCCTGCCAGACGGCTGGATCGGCGCTCAGCGCCTCGTAGGGCACGAAGGTCACGTTTTGCGCCGCGGCCTCGACCGGGTCGAGCGCGGAATAGGCGGCGATCCAGACGCGCAGCCAATAGTCCATTTGGCCCGGATCGCCCGCGGGGCGGGCGCCGAACAGGAAGGGCCGGTGGGTCGCGCCGAATTCGTGATGGCCGAGCCAGGTCATGTAATCGCGGATGAAGGGGTCCGCGTCGAGAAAGCGCCTGTGCTGGCCCAGAAGGCTTGCCGCGTGATCGAGCGGTCGGCGGAGCGGCACGAGGAACTGGGCCTTCGGCATCGCCTTCGCCAGCGGGCCAAGGCGGAGGATGTTGTTGTTGTTCTTCGAAACATAACGCGCCTTGCCGGTCTTCTTCAGCACGAGCCGGATGAGGTCGCGGTAGCCTGCGATCAGATCGGCATCGGGGCGGTGCGGCTTCAGCCCGTCCTCGCCGATATAGCTCTCGCCGTCGAAGATACGCCAATAGACCTCGTCCAGCGCCTCGGGGCTTTGGGTATCGACCTCGATCCCGTCGCCATGGGCGCGCTCGGCCTTCACGCCGGGCTTCGAACCCTTGCGGCTGAGCCTGGCCCAGAGGTTTGGCGCCAGCACGAAGGGCATGTCGGCGTAGGTGAGCGAGCCGAATTCGCCGGTCCGGTGGATCTCGCGCATCAGGATCGTGGTGCCCGCGCGGGCAAGACCGGTGACGAAGACATGGCGGCCGGTATCTTCGGGCGCCGTCTTCAGATGCATGCCGCGTTCGATGTCATGCATCATCTCGGCAGTGGCGGGTTTGGCCAGCGCCAGACGGTGCAGCATGCGGTCGAGCGCGGAATAGTCAGACACGCGTCACCTTGAGCCGGACCCAGATGTAGAGGATCGAGACCACGCAAAGGGCGCCGATCACCGAAGGCCGCAAGAGCGCTTCGCCCCAGGCGGCCATGCCGCCGGGAAAGACCAGCCCGAGAAGCGCCACCGGTGCGAGGGCCAGAAGCAGCATCGCAAAGAACTGGATCGAGCCTTTGCCAATCACCCAGGCGTAGCTGGGCAGGATTTTTTCCTTCCAGTGGTCGGAGATGCGGCTGCTTTTCAGCACCCGTCCGGATTTCTGGGCGGTTGCCGTGACCCGTCGGATCACCGGGATGAGCGGCAGGCGCAAGAAAGCCTCGCTGGCGAGGACGCCGGCGAGGAAGACAAAAAGCCAGATCATGTTATTCCGCGGGTTCGCCGCTGCCCGAACCTTTCGCGGCTTTCGCCTTGCGGCCCTTCATCATCCGCTTGATCGGGTAATAGAGCACCGCCACGATGGCGAGGAAGATCGAGCCCAGGACGCCAATGACGGCAGCAATCGCGCCAGCGCCGACGCCGGGTCCGATATAGGCAAGCGCCATTTGGGGCGCCATCGCCATCGCGACCACGAGCGGAAGAACAAGGTGTTTACGCTTAATCATTGCAGGTTACCTTCTTATGTAGGTCGGCCAATGCGTCGCCGCCGGTCGACCTAATGTAGCGTTTCCGGCCCGAAGCGTAAACAAGACCTTATGTCCTGTTTCGGCGATATCGCGAATCCGAACGGGTGCGCAGTGCCCATCCCGTGACCGTCATGGCGGTTTCGCGAAACAATCAGAGGCTCACCCCGCGTTTGATCAAACGCGTCGCCCTCTCGGGCAGCGGTTGATCGGCCGTCCTTCCTGCGAATCATTCCTGCCTAGCGGTATGACGCGCCTGCGGCCGGCCGCAGTCGGGGAGCGTGTGACAGGGCGGGCAATGCCTTGCCGAAGGGGCGCTGCTGGGGTCTTGTGCCGGATGGGGTCGGGTCGTAGACCGACCACAGGGGGAAATCATGACCAAGTCCTTTGTGACGATCACCTATTGCACTGGCTGCAATTGGCTCTTGCGGTCGGGCTGGATGGCGCAGGAACTGCTGTCGACTTTCGGCGAGGGCCTGGGCGGCGTGACGCTTGTGCCCGGTCACGGCGGGGTTTTTGAGATCCAGGTCGGCGATGACCTTGTCTGGGAGCGCAAGCGGGATGGCGGCTTTCCCGACGTGAAGGCGCTGAAACAGCTTGTCCGCGACCGCATCGCGCCGGACCGCGATCTGGGCCATATCGACCGGGCAACGCGAGATTAGCGCAACCGGCGCCGCGCCCGGTGAGACGCTCGCGGGGGCGGCTATCGGCACGTTATGGCATAACAGAACCGCGGACATGGCATAACAGAAGGGCAGATCCTAGATTGGCGTCATGATGACAAAGCTTCGATACATCCTCGCCCCGCTGGCCCTCTGTCTGAGCGTCGGCCCGGCTCTTGCCGAAAAACTGCCCCTGAGCACGATTTCGGCCTATTTCAACAGCCTGAAGACGGCCGAAGCCGACTTTCGGCAGATCAATTCGGACGGCTCGACCTCACAAGGCCGCCTGATCATCAACCGTCCCGGTCGCATGCGCTTTGAATACGGCCCGCCCGAGCGGACGCTGGTCTTGGCCTCGGGAGGTCAGGTGGCCATCTTCGACACGAAGTCGAATCAGCCGCCGGAGCAGTATCCGCTGAAAAAGACGCCGCTGAACCTCATCCTGGAGAGCCGGGTCGATCTGGGGCGGGCAAGGATGGTGGTGGGGCATAGTGAGTCCAACGAAATGACCATCGTGACGGCGCAGGACCCGGAGCATCCCGAACTTGGCACGATCCAGATGGCGTTTTCGGCAAACCCGGTCGAACTGAAGCAATGGGTCGTGACCGATGAGACCGGCGGTCAGACGACGGTGATCCTGAGTCCGCTTAAGACAGGCGGCAGCTATGCCTCTTCGCTGTTCTCGATCAACTCGGAGATCCAGCGCAACAAGCCGCGCCGCAACTGACCCTTTCAGCGTTTCGGGTCGGTGCCGACCCGGAACGCCCTAGAGCTTGCCGCAGGCGATGAGCTGACGTTGATAGGTCTCGGCCCGCTGCCCCACCTGGGCCGCCACCCTGAGAAGCCAGGCCTTCTGCATATGGCTGCCGCGGGCATAGCCGGTCTGGCCCTCGTGATAGGCCAGATACTGGCTGGTCGCGTCCCATTTCGAGATGCCGAGCTTCTTCTCGGACTGGTCCATGTACCATCCCATGAAATCGGTTGCATCGGTGATCTTGTTGCGTCGGGCGCCATAGCTGCGGGTGGCGCGCTGGTAATCCTCCCAGGTGCCGTCGAGTGCCTGACTGTAGCCGAATGCCGAGCTTTGGCGGCCCATCGGAATGACGCCAAGCGCGAATTTGTGCGGGGTCTTGGCGTTGCCGATAAACTTGGACTCCTGATAGATCGTCGCCATCTGGACATGGACCGGCACGCCCCAGCGCCGCTCGGCCCGCTGCATCGCCGAAAGGTATCGCGGTCGCTGGTCGAGGATCGAACAGGCATTGTCCAGGTTGCGCGGTGCGGAATTATTCCCGCCGCAGGATACCAGAAGCAAAAGGATACCCAGACGCAAGAATCTGCTCATACTGCCTCGCTCGATCTTGTTTTGGGCGAGTTTACGCATTTTCGCGAACAAGGGGAATCACAAAGAGGCGCGCGGCCCGACTGTCCGTCAGGGGTTCACAATCTGTTTCCATAGATTTTCGCGCGAAAGATGGACGCCGCTGCCCGGAACCGTTATTTTGTTGTTGGGGGGTTGCGACGTGATGTTGAAGACGAACGCGAAATATCATCTTGGTCAGGTGGTGCGGCATCGCAAGCACCCCTTCCGTGGTGTCGTGTTCGACGTCGACGCGATGTTCAGCAATACCGACGAATGGTATGCGGCGATCCCAGAGGACAGCCGCCCTTCAAAGGAACAGCCTTTCTATCACCTGCTGGCCGAGAATGACGACAGCTACTACGTCGCCTATGTCTCGGAACAGAACCTTGTCGCCGACTATTCCGGCAAGCCGGTCGACCATCCGGACCTGCATGACCTCTTCGGCGATTTCGAGGACGGGCGTTACCCGCTGCATTTCAACCTGAACTGAACCGGCGCGTCAGTAGCCGAGCGCGCAACCATCCTTGCGCGGGTCGGATGCGCCTGTGAGTATTCCGCGTGTCTCGTCGATCAGGATGGCCTGGCCGCCACCGAGCGGGCTGTCGGGGATCTCGATCCGGTGCCCCATTCGGGTAAGGTCGCTGCGCACGGTATCGCTGTAGCCCCGTTCCAGTTTCAACACGCCGTCCGTGGCAAAGCAGCGTGGCGCGTCGAGCGCGTCCTGCGGGCCCATGCCAAAGTCGAGCATGTTGCTGACCACGCGCGCATGCCCGGTGGGTTGATAGGCGCCGCCCATGACGCCGAAAGGCATGATCACGCGGCTATCGTGTTTCAGCATCGCCGGAATGATCGTATGGAGCGGGCGTTTTCCAGGCGCGGCCTCGTTCGGATGGCCTGCATGCAAGGTGAAGCCCGCGCCCCGGTTCTGGAAGAGAATGCCGAAACGGGGTGAGGCGATGCCCGACCCGAAGGACCAGTAGGTGGAGTAGATCAACGAAACCGCCATCCGATCGCGGTCGACGACGGTCAGATAGACCGTGTCACGATGGACGGCCCCGGTCGTCCGTGGCGTCAACGTCATGGCACGGTCGGGGTCGATCAGTGCTGCGAGCTTCGCGGCCGTTTCGGGCGCGAGCATGTGGTCAAGCCGGCTGACATGGTCGGGGTCGGCGATAAAGCGGTCGCGGGCGTCATAGGCGAGCTTTGCGGCTTCCGCCTCCAGATGCGCGCGTTTCGCGCCGTCCGGATCGAGCCCGGAAAGGTCGAAATGCGACAGGATGTTCAGCATCAGGATCGCGGTCGCGCCCTGCCCGTTGGGCGGGTGTTC
>JAUIDM010000310.1 GCA_030428915.1 Alphaproteobacteria bacterium
ACGCCGGGCGCGCAGGTCGAGGCCGGAGCGGCCCTTGTTCGGCTGGAAGAGGAGGAGGCATGATCCGCCTTCACCACTGTCATCAGACGCGGTCGATGCGCTCGCTCTGGCTCTTGCATGAGCTTGGGGTGAAGTTCGACGTGATAGTGCATCCCTTTGACAAGTCACTGAGATCACTTGACTATATCTCGGTTAATCCGGCGGGTCGGGTGCCCGCGCTGGAAATCGACGGGCGGGTCATCTGGGAAAGCGGCGCGATCACCGAATATCTGTGCGAGCGCTTTCCGGAAAAGGGCCTCGGCCGGGCGCCGGGCGAAGCGGAACGCGCCGATTGGCTCATCTGGGTGCATTTCGCCGAAACGATCAGTCAGCACACCGCGGCGCTGACCCAGCAGCATATCGCGCTATACGACGACACGATGCGCAGCCCCGTCGTCATGCGGCTGGAGGCGAAACGGATTGAGAAGTGTTACGGCGCGGTGGAGCGGCGGCTGATCGGACGGAACCACCTGCTCGATGCCGGCTTTTCCGCCGCCGATATCGGGGTGGCACAGGCCATCTACATGGCGCGGCATTTCACCCGGCCCGATCCGTTTCCCGCCCTTGTCTCATGGTATGACCGCGTAACGGATCGTCCCGCCTTCAAAAAGGCATTGCCGCCGAAAAAGGCGGACCTGCTCTACAAGCGCGATTTCTATGAGGCCTGGGATGGGTGAGTTTGTCGAAATTGTCGAGATGGGCCCGCGCGACGGGCTGCAGAACGAAAAACGGATCATTCCTACCGACGAGAAGATCGCGCTGGTCGACCTCCTGAGCCGTGCCGGGTTCCGTCGGATCGAGGTGGCGAGTTTCGTAAGTCCCAAATGGGTGCCGCAAATGGCTGACAGCGCCGAGGTGCTGGCAGGGATCACACGGGTGCCGGGGGTGCGTTACACCGCACTGACGCCGAACATGAAGGGTTATGAGGGCGCGAAGGCAGCCAAGGCCGATGAGGTCGCGATCTTCGCCTCTGCCTCGGAGGGGTTTTCCAAGGCCAATCTCAACTGCACGATCGCTGAAAGTCTCGACCGGTTCCGGCCCGTGGCCGAAGCCGCGAAGGCCGATGGTGTTCCGGTCCGGGGGTATGTCTCGGTCGTGACCGACTGCCCCTATGACGGCCCGGTCGCGCCTGCCTCTGTTGCCCGGGTCGCGGCGGCGTTGCGGGATATGGGCTGCTATGAGGTCAGTCTGGGTGATACGATCGGGCAGGGACGGCCCGAGATGGTGGATGCGATGCTGGCGGCTGTGCTGGGGGAACTTCCGCCCGAACGGCTCGCGGGGCACTACCATGATACTGCGGGCCGGGCCTTGGCCAATATCGACGCCTCGCTGACACGCGGCCTTCGCGTCTTCGATGCTGCCGTCGGCGGTCTTGGCGGCTGTCCCTACGCGCCGGGTGCCGCGGGCAATGTCGCGACCGAGGCTGTTGCGGCGCACCTGACCGCGCTGGGCTATGAGACCGGGCTCGACCCGGACGTTCTGAATGACGCCGGACGGATGGCGCGCGCTCTGCGCGGGTGACAAGACTGCTATAAAACTCAGCCCGTCCTTGCAGAAAAATCGGATCTGGAGACGAGATGTACGAGACGATCAAACTCGAATGCGACACCCGCGGCGTGACGCGGCTTCTGCTGAATCGGCCCGAAAAACACAATGCGATGTCGGCCACGATGATCGCCGAACTGTCAGAGGCTGCCGGGCGGCTTGGCCGCGATCCTGCCGTGCGGGTCATCGTTCTGACCGGCGCGGGCGACAGTTTCTGCGCGGGCGGCGATCTGGGCTGGATGCGCGAGCAGATCGCGGCGGATGGGGCAACCCGGGCGCAGGAGGCGACGAAGCTTGCGGCCATGCTGAACGCGCTGAATACCTGCCCCAAGCCGGTGATCGGCCGAATTCAGGGCAATGCCTTTGGCGGCGGGGTCGGAATGGCTTCGGTTTGCGACGTGGCGATCGGTGTCACCGGGGCCCGGTTCGGACTGACCGAGACAAAGCTTGGTCTGATCCCCGCCACCATCGGCCCTTACGTGCTGGCGCGGCTGGGCGAGGCGATGGCGCGGCGGGTCTTCATGTCGGCCCGCCTTTTCGGCACGGAGGAGGCAGTGACGCTGGGCCTGCTGGCGCGCGCGGTCGCGCCGGAATTGCTTGACCATGCGATCGAGGCCGAGGTTGCGCCCTATCTCGCCTGCGCGCCGGGCGCGGTTGCCGAGGCCAAGGCACTGGCGCGGAAACTCGGGCCCCGGATCGACGAGGCGGTCATCGCCGAAACCATCGGCGCTCTGGTGCGACGCTGGGAAAGCCCAGAAGCGGCAGAGGGAATCGCAGCCTTCTTCGACAAGCGCCCGCCCGCCTGGAAAGCCTGAGCGCCGCCGCGACAGCCAGCATCCCCGTCCGGCCGGGTAGCGTTAACTGCCCGCCAGACCCGACATTTTCCGCGCGATCCGCGACAGAATTGAGCCCGCCTTTGGTTGACCCCGTCCGGGCGGGGGAGTAAACGGGCGAGAGCCATAGGACGCGTGTGCAAAACGCGCGGGACGAAGGAGCCAACGGTGGACGATCAGCTCAGAGAATATCTTCCCATCCTCATCTTCCTCGCCATGGCCGTCGGCCTTGGCCTTGTCCTGATCCTCGCGGCCGCCGTCCTGGCCGTCCGCAGCCCCGATCCGGAGAAGGTTTCGGCATACGAATGCGGCTTCAACGCCTTTGACGATGCGCGGATGAAGTTCGACGTGCGTTTCTACCTGGTCTCGATCCTGTTCATCATCTTCGACCTGGAAGTGGCCTTTCTGTTCCCCTGGGCGGTGGCGTTCAAGGATATCTCCATGGTCGGGTTCTGGTCGATGATGGTGTTCCTGGCCGTGCTGACCATCGGCTTTGCCTATGAATGGAAGAAGGGGGCGATGGAATGGGCGTGATGACCTCTGCCAACACGGCCGGCGCCGACCGCGAGGTCGCGACCCAGTCGCTGAACCGCGAGTTGCAGGACAAGGGGTTCCTCTTGACCACGACCGAGGACATCATCAACTGGGCGCGCAACGGCTCGCTCCACTGGATGACCTTTGGCTTGGCCTGCTGCGCGGTTGAGATGATGCATACATCGATGCCGCGTTACGATCTTGAACGCTTCGGCACCGCGCCGCGCGCTTCCCCGCGCCAGTCGGACCTGATGATCGTCGCCGGGACGCTGACGAACAAGATGGCGCCCGCGCTGCGCAAGGTCTACGACCAGATGCCAGAGCCGCGCTATGTCATCTCCATGGGCTCCTGCGCCAATGGCGGCGGCTATTACCACTACAGCTATTCCGTGGTGCGCGGCTGCGACCGGATCGTGCCGGTCGACATCTACGTGCCCGGCTGCCCTCCCACGGCCGAGGCGCTGCTTTACGGTATCCTGCAATTGCAGCGGAAGATCCGCCGCACCGGCACGCTTGTGCGCTGAGGAGGAACACATGTCCGAAGCCCTTCAGGAACTGGCTGCCCATATAGAGTTGAAACGCCCTGACGAGGTGGTCGAGACCGCCATCGCCTTTGGTGAGCTGAACGTTTCTGTGACACTCGCCGGTCTGACCGACTTCGTCGAGTTCCTGCGGTCCGACCGGTCCTGCCGGTTCTCGACGCTGGTTGACATCACGGCCGTGGACTACCCCGAACGCGCGGCGCGGTTCGACGTGGTCTACCACTTCCTCTCGATGTATCAGAATGCCCGCATCCGGGTTCGCGTCCAGGCCCGTGAAGAGGATATGGTGCCCTCGATCACCGATATCCACCCGTCGGCCAACTGGTTCGAGCGGGAGGTGTTCGACATGTTCGGGATCATCTTTTCCGGCCATCCCGACTTGCGTCGTATCCTCACAGATTACGGCTTCCGGGGCTATCCGCTCAGGAAGGACTTCCCGACCACGGGCTACACCGAGGTGCGCTATGACGAGGCGCTGAAGCGCGTCGTCTATGAACCAGTGAAGCTGGTGCAGGACTACCGGCTGTTCGATTTCATGAGCCCCTGGGAGGGCGCGGAATACATCCTGCCGGGGGATGAGAAGCAGGAGGCCAAGGGCTGATGACCGAACCGGTGGTCATGTACGGGATCGGTGCGACCAAGGCGGGGACCTCATGGCTCTACCGCTATCTTGCCGCGCATCCCGACTGCTATCTGCGTTCGATCAAGGAACTGCATTTCTTCGATAGTCGCGAACACGGCAGCCGCGATTGGTATCTGAAGCAGCTCGAAAGCACCGGCGCGTCTCTGGGGCGCCGGATTGCCAGCGGGCAGGGCGGAAAGAACGGCGAGGCCTGCCTGCATCTGGCCGAAATCGGTATTTATTCCAACATCCTGCGCGGCGGGGATGAGACCGCCTATCTCGCCTTCCTCCATGACGGGCGCGAGGAGGAACGGGTCGTCGGCGACATCACACCCTGTTATTCGCTCCTTTCGGCCGAATGTCTTGCCCACATGGCCGAGATCGCGGGCGATGCCCGCTTCGTCTACCTGATGCGCGATCCGGTGGACCGGCTCTGGAGCCATGTCCGCATGATTGCCAAACGGCGCAGCAAAGATGGCGGCGACATTCCCGAACGCGCCACGCGCATCCTCGACAAAGCGCTGGACGGGCAGGAGGATCACATCGTCGAACGCGGCGATTATCGCGCGACCCTGGAGAGGCTTGACCGGGCGCTCGACCCCGACCGCGTCTTCATCTGCACTTATGAAGAGCTGTTCTCGGATGCCGCGCTGGAGCGGCTTTGCGGCTTTCTGGGCATCCGGTCGATACCGGGCAACTACGGCACCCGCGTTCATTCCGGCACCCCGGTGCCGATGACGGTGGAACAGAAACGGCGCGCGACGGAGTTCCTTCGCCCGCAATACGATTATGTCGCGTCAAAGCTCGGGCAGATGCCCCGGGGCTGGGGCGCGGCCATGGCAGGGGCATGAGATGATGGACGGTTCCAGAGGTTATGAAGACGCGCTGACCGGCGAACAGCGGATCCGCAACTTCAACATCAACT
>JAUIDM010000311.1 GCA_030428915.1 Alphaproteobacteria bacterium
TCCTCGAACATCTCTATGGTGGGGCGCTTGAATTCGGCCTCTTCCTCAGGGCTCCACTTCCCCCCTGCCCGTTCGATCCCGTCCCGCTTTACGGTGGCCAGAACGCCCGCCGCCTGTTCGCCGCCCATGACGGAGATGCGCGAATTGGGCCAGGTCCAGAGGAAACGGGGGCTATAGGCGCGGCCCGCCATGCCGTAATTGCCCGCGCCGAACGATCCGCCGACCAGCATGGTAATCTTCGGCACATTGGTCGTCGCCACCGCAGTCACCATCTTGGCGCCGTGGCGGGCGATGCCTTCGTTTTCGTATTTCCGCCCGACCATGAAGCCGGTGATGTTCTGCAGGAACACAAGCGGGATGTTGCGCTGGCTGCAAAGCTCCACGAAATGCGCGCCCTTGATCGCACTTTCGCTAAACAGCACGCCATTGTTGGCGACGATACCGACCGGACAACCCTCCACATGGGCAAAGCCCGTGACCAAGGTTTCGCCGAAGCGCGGCTTGAACTCGTCGAAGCGGGAGCCATCGACGATGCGGGCAATGACCTCGCGGATATCGTAGGGCGTGCGCAGATCTGCGGGGACGAGGCCAAGGATTTCTTCGGGGTCATACGCCGGGGCTTCGGGCGACTGCCAGTCCACGCTTTGCGGTTTCCGGCGGTTCAGATGGCTGACCGCGCGGCGGGCGAGCGCCAGCGCATGGGCGTCATCCTCGGCCAGATAGTCTGCGACACCGGAGAGCCGGGTATGCACGTCGCCGCCGCCCAGATCCTCGGCTGAAACGACCTCACCCGTCGCGGCCTTCACGAGCGGCGGCCCGGCGAGGAAGATGGTGCCCTGTTCCTTCACGATGATGGAGACATCGGACATGGCAGGCACGTATGCGCCGCCCGCCGTGCAGGATCCCATCACGACAGCGATCTGCGGGATGCCCTTTGCCGACATCTGCGCCTGATTGAAAAATATGCGGCCGAAATGGTCGCGGTCGGGAAAGACCTCGTCCTGATTGGGAAGGTTGGCGCCCCCTGAATCCACGAGGTAGATGCAGGGCAGATGGTTCTGCTCAGCGATCTCCTGTGCGCGCAGGTGTTTCTTGACGGTCATCGGGTAATAGGTGCCGCCCTTCACGGTGGCGTCGTTGGCGACCACCATGACCTCATGCCCGTGGACACGGCCAATGCCCGCAATGACGCCCGCGGCGGGTGCATCGCCATTGTACATGCCATGCGCGGCGGTGGCGCCGATTTCAAGGAAGGGGGAGCCTGCATCGAGAAGGTTCGCCACCCGTTCGCGCGGCGGCATCTTGCCCCGCGCGACATGGCGGGCCAGCGACTTCTCCCCGCCCCCGGCGGCAGCGGCCTGCGCGGCCTCGGCAATCGTTGCCAGCATTGCCTCATGCGCCGCGCGATTGGCGCGGTAGGAGTCGCTGCCGGTCAGGACCTGACTTGCCAGTTTCATGCGACGGCCTCCCGACCCTTCATTTCATCAATTTGCGGCCTTCCCGCAACAACCCGCTGCGCCGCAGCAAAAATTTGATTCAGGTCAAGGCCCCGCTCCGTCCAGCCGCTAGGAGGGTGCTGCGCGCGACAAGAGAGGGAACGACCATGAAACTTACGATACTGCCTGCCATCCTCGCCCTTGCTGTCGCCGTCCCGGCCCATGCCCAGTCCGCCGGGGACTGGACGCTTGGTCTTGGCTTTGGCTATGTCGATCCGAAGGACGACAACGGACTGCTCGCTGGCCTTCCGACCACCGTCGACGAGAATATCCGTCCGACGATCACCGTCGAATACTTCCCCTGGGACAATGTCGGGGTCGAGTTGCTGGCGGCGACACCGTTCAAGCATACCGCGACCATTCAGGGCGTCGGCACCGCGACGGTCAAGCATCTGCCCCCGACCCTGTCGCTGGTCTACCACATGCCGACCGGCGGCAACCTGACTCCGTTCTTCGGTGCCGGTCTCAACTACACCGCGTTCTTCAGCGAGAAATCGGCGCTTGGCAACGTCAAGCTGGACGATTCCTTCGGGCTGGCGGTGAAGGCAGGCGTCGATTTCGCGCTGAGCGAGAAGGGTGCGCTGAGGACCGAGGTCCGCTGGATGGACATCGACAGCGATGTGACGCTGGGCGGCGCGCCTATCGGTACCGTCGAGATCGACCCGATCGTGGTCGGTGTGTCCTATGTCATGAAGTTCTGAACGAGAGAACGCGACGAGGGACGGAAAGGGGCGCGCCAGGTAGGGGACGCGCCCTTTTTCTTTGATCAGCTGGCTGATTTTCCTGGTTGATGGCGCCCGGCAAATTAAGCGGAGCGCAGCGTCTGGTCGCTGCGCGAGAAGCGCCCGCCCGGGCGCTGTTCGGCGATACCGCCTAATGCAAAGACAGATTGCGCTCACCCCATCGCCCCCATCAGTTCGCGCCCGATCAGCATCCGGCGGATCTCGCTCGTCCCAGCACCGATCTCCATGAGCTTCGCGTCGCGGAAGATGCGGGCGACGGGGGTTTCGTTCATGAAGCCCATACCGCCCATCGCCTGCACCGCCTGATGGGCGACGTTCATCGCCTCCTCGGACGCATAAAGCACGCAGGCCGCCGCGTCCTGGCGGGTGACCTCGCCGCGGTCGCAGGCCTTGGCGACCTCGTAGATATAGGCGCGGGAGGAGTTCATCTTGGTATACATGTCGGCGATCTTGGCCTGCATCAGCTGGAAGTTCCCGATCGGCTGGCCGAACTGTTTGCGCTGCGCGATATAGGGCATCACCTCATCCATGCAGGCCGCCATGATGCCGGGGCCGATGGCCGACAACACCACGCGTTCATAGTCGAGCCCCGACATCAGGACTCGGACGCCCCTACCCTCTTCGCCAAGGATATTCTCGAACGGCACCTCGACATCCTCGAAGATCAGTTCGGCCGTGTTCGAGCCGCGCATGCCGAGCTTGTCGAAATGCTTGGAGGTCGAGAACCCCTTCATCTCCTTTTCCACGAGGAAGGCGGTGATGCCCTTCGATCCGGCCTCTGGGTCGGTCTTGGCGTAAACCACCAAGGTGTCCGCGTCCGGGCCGTTGGTGATCCAGAACTTGGTGCCGTTCAGGACGAAACGGTCGTTCTTCTTCTCGGCGCGGAGCTTCATCGAGACAACGTCAGACCCTGCCCCGGCCTCGGACATCGCGAGCGCGCCGACATGGTCGCCGGAAATCAGCCGCGGCAGGTATTTCGCTTTCTGCTCGGGCGAGCCGTTCAGCTTGATCTGGTTGACGCAGAGGTTGGAATGCGCGCCGTAGGAAAGAGACACGCTGGCGGAGGCCCGTGCGATCTCTTCCACCGCGACACAATGGGCCAGATAGCCCATCCCCGCCCCGCCATATTCCTCGGGCACCGTGATACCGAGAAGGCCCAGATCGCCCATCTCTTTCCACAGCTCCGCCGGAAAGTCGTTCACCCGGTCGATCTCTGCCGCCATCGGCTTCACACGATCCTGCGCCCAGCGGTGAACCATGTCGCGCAAGGCTTCGATCTCATCGCCGAGATGGAACTTCATGGATGCGGTGAACATCGGCGCCCCCGAAAGAAATGAACATACGTTCAATTCATAAGTCCAAAGAGTGAGTCGGGTCAAGCCTCGTGGATCGTCTCTCTGTCCGCCAATGACGTGAAACGGCCGAGATCTTTGATGGCGCACGCGCAGGCGAGCGCGGCCTTGACCAATTGCCGGTGCCAGAACCCGATGAACATACGGCACTGGGCGCGCGTCAAAGCTTGACGCATCGTTTTGTGCAGAACTCAGGCCGCAGGTCGGGGACAAATCCAAGTGGCGGAGTCGCCGACAACGGTTGAACAACGACGCGTTTGCTGGAAGCATGAGCGTCACCATGATCGTGCAGGTTCACAACGATGCCTGATATCCGTGCCGGCGAGACCGTCGTCGATCTTCAACCCGCCAGCGATGCTACCCTGTGCTTCATAGGGCGTATCCGGACGCCATGGCGTGACCGCGAGGATTGTCCTCGTCAGGGGCGGCAGGACGGGCCGGTCTGCCAACTGGAACTGGATCGGCTGTGGGAGCCTGCGCTGAAGGGAATTGAGGAGTACGAGACGCTCGAAATCCTTTACTGGCTTGACCGAAGCCGGCGCGACCTCGTGACCCAGAGCCCGAAATCCGATGGGCGCACATTTGGCACCTTCGCGCTGCGATCCCCGGTGCGGCCGAACCCGATCGGCACTTCCATGGTGCGGCTCATCGCGCGCCGCGGGAACGTGCTGGAGGTTCGGGGCCTCGACTGCCTTGACGGTACGCCTCTGATCGACGTCAAGCCGGACCGATGCGCGTTCTCTCCGAAAGCGCCGACCAAGCCGGGGCTGGAGGATACATGAGACATATCGCGCTTGCTCTCTTTCTGGCATTGTCATCCGCACATGCGGCAGCCGCGCGCAGCGTGACCGACAGCGCGGGTCGCGTCGTCGAAATACCCGACGCGGTGAATACGGTCTTTGCCGCGGGCCCTCCTGCGATGGTGCTGGTCTATGTGATGAAGCCCGAGGCGCTGACCGGCTGGCCGCGCGCGCCGCGCGGTCACGGGTGGGCATCGTGCTGTCGACCCACGATCCCAATCAGGCCTTCGCCCTCGGTTCGGACGTGATCACCATGTCGCAAGGCCACCTCACCGCATCGGGGCGGGCGACGGAGATCCTGACGAGCGCGATTCTGAGTGAAGTCTATGGAACGCCGGTCGCGGTCGAGACGCTGCCCTCGGGGCGCACTGTCTGTCACCACGGTGCCGGGCGAACCTGATCGCTTGTTTGGCTGAAAGTCCTTTGTCGGCGGACCGTTTTGCGCAGCCATCAGTCGACAGGGCAATGATCGCTTCGATCACGTCGGTAATGCTGGGTAAAGAAGCCAGACACTGAAGTGTCTGAATTTTTCATGTATTTAATGCATTAGCACGGCGCCGCGCAGCCCAAGGCAGGCAGTCCGGAAGCAGGCAGGAACATTCCCGGCGCGGCGGCCTCGTACA
>JAUIDM010000312.1 GCA_030428915.1 Alphaproteobacteria bacterium
TGCTCAGGCGAGGGGATGACACGCTCCTGACCCGCTCGGCCTGGATCGACGGCATGGGCCTCGCCGTGAAGGCCGCGACGATCTATCCCGGCAACCAGCGCTTCAACGTGCCGAACCTGCACGGGGCCGTGGCACTGTTCGCCGATCAGACCGGCATTCCCGAGGCCTATCTCGACTTCGCTCTGGTGACGAAATGGAAGACGGCCGCCGACAGCCTGCTTTCCGCCCGCCGCCTTGCCCGCAAGGATGCGGAAACCTTCCTGCTTGTCGGCGCGGGCACCGTCGCCCAATCGATGGTCGAGGCCTACCGGGCGGCGTTCCCCAAGGCCCGCTTCCATGTCTGGACCCGTACGCCCGCAACCGCCCGGGCCTTTGCCGATGCGACCGGCGCGACCGTTGAAGCCGATCTGGAGGCCGCCGTCCGCAAGGCCGACGTGATCGCCACCGCGACGATGGCGACCGAACCCATGCTCAAGGGCGACTGGCTGAAACTCGGTACCCATCTCGACCTGATCGGCGCCTACCGGCCCGACATGCGCGAGGTCGATGACGCGGCCATGAAACGCGCCCGCGTCTTCGTCGATGCCCGCGCCACCACCATCCACCATATCGGCGAGATCATGGAGCCCATCGCCTCGGGCGCGATCACCGAGGCAGACATCCTTGCCGATTTCTACGACATCGCGTCCGGCAGCTTCGCCCGGACATCCGAAGACGAAATCACCATCGCCAAGAACGGCGGCGGCGCGCATCTCGATCTGATGACCGCGCGCTATATCCTGAACGCAGCAAAAGCCTGATCCCGCTTTCTGTCGGGACATATTCCGGGGGGCGGGGGGTGTGAAACCCCCGACCCGACCGCGTGTCACGCGGGCAGCGGCTCCAGCGACCGCTCCTTCACCGGCAGATGCACGATGGCCGAAAACGCGCCGACGGCGACGCCGATCCACCAGACGGCGGTGTAGGAGCCGTAGGCGTCATACATCCGCCCGCCCAGCCAGACGCCGACGAAGCTGCCCAGCTGATGCGAGAAAAAGACGATGCCGTAAAGCGTGCCCATATAGCGCAGCCCATAGATATGCGCGACCAGCCCACTGGTCAGCGGCACCGTGGCAAGCCACAGCGACCCCATCGCGACCGAAAACAGGATCACCGTAGCGGGTGTCATCGGGGTCATGATGAAGGCGGCCGCGACGATGGTCCGGCCCGCATAGATCGATGCCAGCAGGTATTTCTTCGAATAGCGCTTGCCGAGCCACCCCGCGGTGATCGTGCCGACGATATTGGCAAGACCGATCAGAGAGATCGCCACCGCGCCAAGCGCCGAGGTGGTCGATACGCCCAGCGATGCCAGCGTCCCCGACGGGTCGATCGCCCCGCACATCTCGGTCACGAAGGCCGGGAAATGCGCGGTGATGAAGGCCAGCTGATAGCCGCAGGAGAAGAAGCCAAGGAAGATCAGCGCGAAGGACGGGTCGCGGATGGCTTTGCGCAGAACCTCGCCCATGCTTTCTTCCAGCTCCGCCCTGGTCGCCGGCGCGGGCGCCCGCATCATCGGCAGCGCGAGAAGCGCCGACAGGATGACCCCGGCAAAGATCAGGAACACGGTCTGCCAGGGGAAAAAGCCCAGAAGCGCCTCGGCCACCGGCGCGCCGATGACCTGACCGGCCGATCCCGCCGCCGTCGCGATGCCCAGCGTCAGCGAGCGGTTCTCGGCACTCGCGGCCCGGCCGACCACGGCGAGGATCACGCCGAACCCGGTCCCCGCAATGCCGAAGCCCACCAGCACCTCCAGCAACTGATGCTGCCCCGGCGTGATCGCCCAGGACGACAGCACCAGCCCCGCCGCATAGGACAGCGCGCCCAGCACGATCGCCCGCCGGTCGCCGAACTTCTCGGCCAGGGCCCCGAACAGGGGCTGCCCAATCCCCCAGGCGAGGTTCTGGATCGCGATGGCAAAGCTGAACTCCGCCCGCGGCCAGCCGAATTCCTCGGCGATCGGGATCTGGAACACCCCGAAACTCGCCCGGATCGCGAAACCCAGCATGATGACGATACACCCGGCAATCAGGACCGGCGTGAAGAGGGGCGTGCGCGATTGCATGATATCTCCTGTCCGGCCGTGACATTGTCCGGGTGCGGCATTGCCGTCAAATCCTGAATTGTGATGGCCACAATTCCGATCCGTCATCTGCTCGCCCGGGCTTTTCCTTTTGCCCGTGGCCGGTTATCGAAATGCATGGCCGAGACGCTGACCCAGATCTACGACCGGATGACGCATGAGGGCGACCTGAAACAGGACGCCGCCCAACGCGCGCTCCTGCCCGAATTGCAGCGCATCCGCGAGGGGCTGGAGGCCGGGAACGGTCGCAAGAAGGGTCTCCTCGGCGGGCTTTTCGCCAGGGCGCCCGATGGTGTGAAGGGGCTCTACCTCTGGGGTGGGGTCGGGCGCGGCAAGTCGATGCTGATGGACCTCTTCCACGCCCATGTGAATATCGAGGCCAAGCGCCGCGTCCATTTCCATGCCTTCATGCAGGAAGTGCAGGCGGCTTTGCATGAGGCGCGCAAGACCGGCGTCGATGACGCGATCCGCCCCGTGGCCGAGAAGATCGCCGAGGACCTGCGGCTTCTGTCCTTCGATGAGATGCAGATCACCGACATCGCCGATGCGATGATCGTGGGCCGCCTCTTCCAGATGCTCTTCGACCGGGGGGTGACGGTTGTCACCACCTCGAACCGCGTGCCGGACGATCTTTACAAGGACGGGCTCAACCGGCCCCTCTTCCTGCCCTTCATCCAGCTTCTGAAGGACCGGCTGGAGGTGCGCGAGATCGAGAGCGAGACGGATTACCGTCAGCACCGCCTTGAAGGGGCGCAGGTCTATTTCACCCCCGCCGACGGGCGTGCCAAAACCGCGCTGTCGCAGATCTGGACGGAACTGACCGGTGGTGGCGGCGATGCGGAATTGCGGCTGACCGTGAAGGGCAGGGAGGTCGTGCTGCCCGACTACCACGCCGGTGTCGCCCGCGCGGGCTTCTGGGACCTCTGCGGCCGCCCCCTCGGCCCCGCCGACTACCTCGCCGTCGCGGGCGCGGTGCGCGTCCTGATCCTCGAAGACATCCCGCATCTGTCGTCCGAGAACTACAACGAGGCGAAACGCTTCGTCACCCTCATCGACGCGCTCTACGAGGGCAAGGTGCGCCTCATCTGCTCGGCCGCCGACGAACCGGAACGTCTTTACGTCGAAGGCACCGGCAGCTTCGAATTCGAACGCACCGCCAGCCGTCTGCGCGAGATGCAGGGGGTGGAGTGGGGTGGGTGAAGAAGAATAACGTTGGTTGTGACTTTACTCTAGGGATTGGCGACGCTGCCGCTTCATCTCTTCCAGTCGGGCCACGAAATCATCTTGTTCAAGGCGCGTAAGGGCCAAACCTGCTATATCATCAGAATCCACCAGGTTTTCTGCGAATTCTTCGAAGCTGGAAGCAACCTTAACTAACGCCGATCGGAACGCGGGAAGGCTGTCATCCTGCATTTGATCATGTAGGAAGCACCAAACCGATCCGTCAGCGAGATCCAACACTACAACGTCTCCGCTTCCGGTGTCGGCAATGCAGCAATACCTTGCCAATTCGTTCGCGAGGTGCTGAAGGTCGAAGCAGTCGGAAAGGCAGTGTCTCTCGTCGATCCTGCAATATTCCGGCCCATCGTGAAGGCCGTACATGTGGTGAATGCCTGCAAAATCGGTCTCTCTGCACCGAAAGCACCCGCGTTCAAATTTTCCGCCATTGAATTTTGCCAAATACAACAAGTAGTCGTCGGGTAGTTCGATGCCATTTTCATGCTGAAATCTCCGCAGCCTCTCGACGTCGAGTTCGCCATACGGATTGGGTGACTGAATCCGGTTTGTAGCCACGGCACCATCCATTTCGTTGCCAGATGAGCCTTCTGTGCGAGATCGGAAGAGATCGCTTACTTCCAGATTCGGCATCTGTAGTAGGTACAAGACCTTGCGGTCACGGGGCGCGTCAACCGCGATCTCGACGTGCGCACCCCATTGACCGCCCGCCAAAACCCGCGCATATCCCCGCAATCATGACCGAGCTCGCACAGATCCGTAACTTCTCCATCGTGGCGCATATCGACCACGGCAAATCCACGCTTGCCGACCGGCTGATCCAGCTGACGGGCACGGTCGCCGAACGCGACATGAAGGCCCAGATGCTCGACAGCATGGATATCGAGCGGGAACGCGGCATCACCATCAAGGCGCAGACCGTCCGCATCGAATACCCCGCGAAGGATGGCAAGAAATACATCCTGAACCTCATCGACACGCCCGGCCATGTCGATTTCGGCTATGAGGTCTCCCGCTCCATGCGCGCGGTCGAGGGCTCGCTCCTCGTCGTCGACGCCACGCAGGGCGTCGAGGCGCAGACGCTCGCCAACGTCTATCAGGCCATCGATGCCGACCACGAGATCGTCCCCGTCCTCAACAAGATCGACCTGCCCGCCGCCGAACCCGATCAGGTGAAGGCCCAGATCGAGGACGTGATCGGCATCGACGCGTCCGAGGCGATCCCGATCAGCGCCAAGACCGGCCTCGGCATTCCCGACGTGCTGGAGGCCATTGTCACCAAGCTTCCCGCGCCGAAGGGCGACGCCAATGCGCCCCTGAAGGCGATGCTGGTGGACTCGTGGTACGACCCCTATCTCGGCGTCGTCGTCATGATCCGCGTGATGGACGGCATGATCCGCAAGGGCGACCGCATCAAGATGATGCAGACCGGCGCCGTCTACGGCGTCGACAAGCTTGCCGTGCTGAAACCCAAGATGACCGACATCGCCGAACTGGGGCCCGGCGAAATCGGCGTCTTCACCGCCTCGATCAAGCAGGTCCGCGACACCCGCGTCGGCGACACGATCACGCACGAAAAGAAGCCGACCGACAAGGCGCTGCCCGGCTTCAAACCCTCGATCCCCGTCGTCTTCTGCGGCCTCTTC
>JAUIDM010000313.1 GCA_030428915.1 Alphaproteobacteria bacterium
CGGGTGCTTCGGCAGGCATTGCGAAGATCCTGTTCGTCATCTTCCTGATCCTTTTCGTCGTTGCGATGATCGCACGTGCCGCCAAAGGCAAGCCGCCGGTCTGAGGTCAGGACCGGGATGCCGCCACTCCGCGCAGCATTGGAAAACCGGAGCAGGCGAACCCCAGCCCTCCGGCCAGGATAAGAACCTCACGGTGTTCCGGCGAAAGCTGATTGAATGCCCGGCGGAAATCGTTGAAGGCAAGCCTGCCGTCATGGGCCGGTTTCTCGGCAAGGCGCCCGGCATGCACACCATCGGAATCCGCCACCTCGCGCTTGCGCTTGCGCTTGAGCGAAAAGAACGTGTTGCGCAGAATGGTGAAAAGCCAGGCACGCATATTGGTGCCGGCTGTAAATTTTTCGATATTCGTCCAAGCCTTGACGATCGTGTCCTGCACAAGGTCGTCGGCGGCCGAAACGTCGCCGCAAAGGCTGATGGCGAATGCGCGCAGGGCCGGAAGATGTTCCGGAAGTTCGTCCCGAGGATCGGGTTTCGACGTCATTTATCAGCTTTCTTCTGACGAAGCTGATCGAGAAGCTCTTGAAAACGATCAGGAATCTTTTCCTGCAACGCTTCTTGATAAACGCGCTTCAAATTCTCATCAATCTGCTCCTTCAGAGTCGAAGGTTTATCGTTCTTGTCCATTGCCTGCACTTGTCTGGTCATATCTTCACGATCGCAAGGAACCCAACGCGTCATGCGTGCGTTGGTTCCGAAGAATATCGAGACGGGAGAAGAATATGTCGTCACACGAAACCCCTGACTTCGCCACATCGGTTGCGGCGAATGTTCAGTTTCTGCGTCGTTACGCGCGCGCCCTTACGGGCAGTCAGGAAAGTGGCGACCGGTTTGCCGCTGCTACACTCGAGGCGATCCTGACTGACGACGCCCCGGCTAATGAGGAAACAGACGCCAAGGTCGGATTGTTCCGAGCCTTCCATCTGGTTTGGGCAAGTGCCGGGGGGCCGATCGGCGAACCTGACACGCGTCTGTCCGCGCGGGCGCAGGATCACATGGCCGGATTGACCCAGAATACGCGCGAGGCGCTTTTGCTGCACGCGATAGAGGGTTTCACAACCAGTGAGATCGGTCAGATCATGGATGTCTCGGCACACGAGGCCGCCGAACTGATCGACATCGCGCGGCGCGAGATGGTAACCGCCATTTCAGGCAAGGTCATGATGATCGAAGATGAGGCGATCATCGCCATGGATATCGCATCCATCGTTCAGGAGGTGGGGCATTCGGTCACCGGAATCGCACGGACCCGCACCGATGCGGTAAAGCTAGCCGCCTCGGATCGGCCGGACCTGATCCTTGCCGACATCCAATTGGCCGACAATTCGTCGGGTATCGATGCGGTCAACGACATTCTGGCACATTTCGAAGACATCCCTGTCATCTTCATCACCGCGTTCCCAGAGCGTCTTCTGACGGGCGCGCGGCCCGAACCGGCCTTCCTGATCACCAAACCGTTTACGGAGGAACAGGTGCGCTCGGCGGTCAGTCAGGCAATGTTCTTCTCGTCCACGGAAACGCTTGCAGCCTGAGGGCGCGCGGAACAAGGCAGGCAGCCGGGATATCCCGGCTGCTTCATGGTTCCGGATTACTTCGCGGTCGCCCGCAGCATCCAGGCGGATTGCTCGTGGAAGGCCGACCGCGCTGTGATCAGGTCGGCGGTCACCGGGTCGTCATGCTCTTCGGCAAGCGCGATCACCTTGTGCATCCGCTTCGCGGCCTTTTCGTGATCGTCGGCAAGGTCTTCGACCATCGCCTGCGCCGAGGGCAATGTATCGGCGTCCTTGACGATCGAGGCCTCGATGACTTCACTCAGCCGCGCGGGTGCGAGTTGCCCCAAAGCGCGGATGCGCTCTGCGATCTCGTCGGCCGCGGCGAACATGTTCTCGTATTGTGTCTCGGTCAGCTTGTGGATCGGGTAGAAGAGCGCGCCCTCGACATTCCAGTGATAGGCGTGCGTTTTGAAGACAAGGCGATACGTATCAGCCAGAGTCTCGGCCAAGGCCTTGGCGACAGGTTTGACCTTCTGAACCCCGGTCTTCACGGCTTCGGCCGCGGGAACGACTTGCATAGCGTCATTCATGGCAGGTCCTTTCTTTTGGCACATATGCTGCGCAGGTTTCCTTCATTCCGGCATTGCTTCGGCAACCGGATCTCCTAATGAACACGCAGGTCGGTGCAGAGTTCCATAATCGGCAAAAGCGGCCATCGGGGGCAGGATGGTGCGTGATGAAAATGGCCATCGCAAAACGGGCACCCTGGCGCGGCAGGCAATCCGGCTCGACAGCGTTTCGGTCGAGGCGACAACCCGGATGTGAGGTCTACTGAAAAAATACTCCGGGCCCGGGAACCAATGCCGTCGCCGCCGGTTTTATCATTGGATCGTACGTCCCAAGATGGGGGATTTTTATTCGTCGCTGACGATCCAGGGTGGTGTATAGCTTGCCCGAACCGCCGGTCCGTCGTCCCCACGGACCGGCGGTTCTATTTTCAATGACGCCGTCAGTCAGTTCGATCTGTCAGATGTGGCAGCAACCGTTTCGGTTCGGACAGCCGGTTGGCCTCGACCGCCACGGTGGCGCGGGACCGGGGCTTCCTTGCCCGATAGTCGCCGGCAGGACGCGCCCCTTGCGGCGTCCTCAGCGGATGACGCTGTTCCCGGCTTTCACAATGTTCAGGACTTCCATCGTCTCGGGATGGACTTCATAGACCTGACCTTCGATCCGGTAATAGCGCCAGTAACCTGACACGGGCGGAAGACCGTAATATTCCGGATTAAACAGCATGTTGCTGCCGTCCGGAATTACCTCTCCGACCTGCAGGGCCGAGGTCTCGCCATACACGGTGGCGTCCACGCATTTCGCGCCGGTCGCTTCCATTTGACACGCCGCGCTCGCGAGGGTCGGAACCATGAAAAGAAGGGCCATTGCACCAAGTCGAAGCGACATCATCTCGGGAACCTCCTGTCAAACCGTTACGACTGTTCGGGATTCAAACAGATCTGGCGGGCCGTGGGTTCCCTTCCGCGGCCGGGGCATCACGCAGGCCTGCCCCGCCCGGCCATGTCGGGCCGTGCCACGCTAGGCGATCAGCCAGCCAAGGGAACCGATCCGACATGCCGGAGGTTGAGGTCATGGACGGGTACGCACCGGGAACACATATGCGCGTCGGCATCCCTGAGGGGATATGCCGCTTTCAGCACATCGCCCCCGCCGCCCCGAAGTGACCGATGCGAAAGGACAGTCGTTGCCACGTACAAAGCTTCTCGCGACCGTCAAGGAAACCTGGTTGGAACTCTCCGATGACCGTATCGGCCTGATCTCTGCCGGAATCGCGTTTTACGGCCTACTGTCGCTGTTTCCGGGCATTGCCGCCTTCCTCGCTCTCGGCGGGTTGATGACCGAACCGGCCACATTGGTCGAAAGCTTTCAGAATATCGGGCGCGTGCTGCCTGACTCGGCGTCCGAGATCATCCTGTCGCAGGCAGGCAAGGTCGCAGGCTCACACGAAGGCGGTCTCGGCCTTGCCGCGCTTGTGGGGTTCGGGCTTGCGCTCTACTCGTCGTCGAAAGCCGTGTCGAGCCTCGTTCAAGGTGTTCACGCGGCCTATGACGAAAGCGATGACCGGTCGTTCCTGACATCCCTGATATTCACGCTGTCGATGACGCTTTTGTTCATGGTCGTGCTTCTGATCGCGATCTTCACCAGCATCGGCGTTCCGATCATCGTTTCCACCCTTTTCACGGCAGAGTCCTTGGCCGGGCTCGTCGCGCTTGTCCGGTGGCCACTGCTCGCCGCGCTGACCGCCCTGGCGCTTGGCCTTCTCTACCGTTTCTCGGTCCGCCACCGGCGGCCGCGCATCAAGTGGTTCACGCCCGGGGCGGTCCTTGCAACCGTTCTCTGGATTCTCGGCTCTATCGCCTTTTCGATCTATGTCCAGAACTTCGCGGACTACAACGAAACCTTCGGGACGCTTGGCGGTGTCGTGTCGCTTTTGATGTGGATGTGGCTGTCCGCCTATATCGTGCTCTTGGGTGCCGAAGTGAACTCGGTCATTGATGCCGCTGATGCGGATGCCGGACAGGGTCATGAGGCGCCCGATGGTGACAGCTGAAACTCTCGCGGCGCGGGTCGCAAAGACACTTGTTGTCGCCGTTTTCACGGCGACGGCCCTGCTGACTCCGGTCCGGGCGCAAGAGCCGGCAGAGACCAGTGCCCCCGACGTCGTGGAACAGCAGGTGGATATCAGCCCCCGTGCCAACGACAACGCCATCGCGCAGCGTCTGACAGACATCTTCGAAGCGACCGATTGGTTTCCCGCACTGAATGTACGGGTCGAGGATGGCGTCGTGTTCCTGACGGGTACGGCCTTGTCACAGGAGCACAGCGACTGGGCGCAGCGTCTGGCCGCCCGCACCGGCGATGTCGTTGCCGTGGTCAACAACCTCGACGTGACACCCGAGGTGGAATGGAGCATCGCTCCCGCGCTTGATGAACTGCGCCGTCTGGCCGAAAGCGTGATCGTGGCTGGTCCGCTGATCGTGGTCGCGCTCTTCGTGCTGCCGCTGGCCTTTTTCGCGGCCCGGCTGGTGGCCCGGGTCGTGCGCTGGCTGCTTGGCAGCCGCGTGCATAGCCCCCTGCTGCGCGACGTCGCCGCCCGCACCATCGCCTTTCCGGTGTTTCTCGTGGGCCTCTACATCGTGCTTCAGGTCGCCGGCCTGACCCAGCTCGCCCTGTCGCTGCTGGGGGGTGCCGGCGTGCTTGGCATCGTGATCGGCTTTGCCTTCCGCGACATCGCCGAGAATTTTCTGGCCAGCCTTCTGCTCAGCATGCGGCGCCCCTTCTCGGGCGGGGATCTGATCAGCGTCGCAGGCCATACAGGCCTTGTGCAAAGCATGAATACACGCAGCACTATCCTGATCACGCCG
>JAUIDM010000314.1 GCA_030428915.1 Alphaproteobacteria bacterium
ATGTTGGTGTGGTGATAGGCAGGCGCCACGAAGTGGAACGCCAGAAGCGCTGCGATGAGGCCGAGATGCAGGTAAAGCACCCGGTCCGCCTTCATGCTGCGCGCTTTCCGAAAAGCCCCTGTGGCCTGAGGACGAGGATCAGCCCGACGGCGAGCGTGGCGACGATCTTTGCGAGTGTCGGGGCGAAGAAGGTCGAGATGACGCCGTCTGAAAGCCCGATGACAAGCGCTGCCACCAGCGTGCCGCGCAAGCTGCCCAGCCCGCCGATGATCACGACGATGAACGAAAGAAGCAGCGGATCGCCGCCCATCAGGTAATGCGCCTGCTGGATCGGCACGATCAGTACGGCGGCGATGGCGGCCAGTCCTGCACCCATGGCGAAGACGCCCGCATAGACCCGGTCGACATTGATGCCGAAGGCCCGGGCAGTTTCGCGGTCGATCTGGGTTGCCCGCATGATCAGCCCGGCCTTGGTGTGTTTCAGGATCAGCCAGACCGCCAGCAGCACAAGAACCGCAGCGACCACGACCGTCAGCTTGTAGCCGGAATAGCCGAACCACGGCAGCTGGATACGGAAATTCAGGGGTGCGGGAACGGGGCGCGCATCGGGGCCGAAGATGCTGAGTGCCGCCTGTTCGAGGATGTACAAGAGCCCGATCGTCGCGACGATCGTCGCCTCGGGTTCATAGTTCAGCCGTTTCAGGACAGCCATGTCGGCCGCCGCCGCGATTGCGCCGACGATCAGCGGGCAGACCACCAGCGCCACGGCGAAGGACAAGGCGGCAGGACCCGGCACCCATTGCGAAACGAACCAGGCCAAGACCGCGCCCAGCATGAAGAACGCCCCATGGGCCACGTTCACCACCCGCATGATGCCGAATACCAGCGAAAGCCCCGACGCCGTCAGAGCAAGCACCGCGGCGGTCACGAGCCCCTCCATCAGGGCAAGCAGCAGGAAAGGTCCGAAATCCAAGCGCAATTCGGGCGGGGGATAAACCCCGCCCGTCCCGGTATCAGAAGCTCATCGTGGTGTAGTCGACCTCGTCGGGATAGTACCCGTCCTCCAGTGTCGTCTGGTGCACGCGGACGAGCCTGCCGCCCTCGAGTTTCGTGATCGACTGAAGCCCGAAAGCCTGGTGGGTCTTGCCGTTGAACACCTTCGGTCCCTGCGGATGTTCGATGCTTTCGGCCATCTCGGTCATCGCTTCCATCGCCTCGACGACCTTCTGGCGGTCCGTCGGGCCCTGATAGTCCGCTGCCTCCATCGCGCCCTTGACGACGAACAACGTCTCCCAGGTGGAGAACATATGGGCATAGGTTGAGACATCGGCGGGATCGGAGACTGATGCGCCGTTGTCGTCGACGCCGACGGCTGCTCGGTAGAAGGCTTCATGCTCGGATGCATCATCCTGCTTGTAGCGCGGATGTCCCTCCCAGAAATGCGACCCGTCGAGGAATTCCAGCCCCGGCGAATTGATGTCCACCGCTTCCAGCGAGTCGACGAAACCGAAGAGCTGCGGCCGGTCGCCCGAACCGTAGAACTCACCTAGTTCCTTCACGAAAGTCAGCACGGCAGGTCCGACCATCACGTGATAGATCACATCAGTGTCCGAAGGGATTTGTGGGAAGTAGCGGGTGAACGAGGTTTCGGTCGGCGGGATGGCGACATGCTTGATTACTTCGCCACCCTGCGCGGCGACGGCCGCGGTGAAGAAATCGCGGTGATCATGGCCGAAGGCGTAGTCTGGGAAGACCATCGTCACCTTCTTGCCGAGGTTCGATGTGACCCAGGGCGCCATCGACTGGACCTGGCTTTTCACATCGGTGATGCCGGGCTGAAGCGTCCAGCGGTTCAGCACGCCGGACGCGACATGGTGCCCCTCGGAGCACACCAGATAGGGCACTTTCAATTCATCCGCACGCGGTGCCGACCCCATGACCACATGGGAAAAGAGAGTTCCCATCACCAGATCGCAGTTTGACTGGGTGGTGAGCTTTTCCACTACCTCTGCACCGCGCTTGGGGTCGGTGCCGTCATCCTCAAAGATCAGTTCGACGGGGCGGCCATTGATGCCCCCGCCCTCGTTAAGCACCTTCAGCGCGGCCGTCGCGGTGCGTTCGTACCAGCGGCCATAGGAGGCGCCGATGCCGGTGCGGTGAAGCTGAAATCCGATGCGGATCGGCTCGGACGACTGGGCCTGAGCAAACCGCGCGCCAAGGCCCGCGGCCATCAGCGCGCCGCCAGCAGCAACACCCGTCAGAACCGTGCGGCGGGTCGGGTTCAGGAGGGTCGATTTGTTTGCCATCAAACATCTCCGCTGTTGAAAATATGTGGTTTTCGCCGATTTTTTGCCCCGGCTTTCATGTTCCTTTCGTAACGGAACACGGGATCGCGACATAATGCAACTCTTTCTTACCCCGCGGTTGGCGCGGAAAGCAGCCATAGGCCGAAGACGGTATAGAAGATCATGAGGATGGTCATTGGCAGATGCGCACGAAAACCGTCTGCGCCGGGGATGCGCTCGGTCAGCTTCAGGTTGAGGATCACGGCCAGAAGATGCGCGCCGAGGATCGTGGCGAATTGCGTGGTCCAGATCGCCTCAACGCCGGATCGGGTGTTAAGAAACCCAAATGACACCCAATGCTCGCCGAGGCCGAGCAGCTGCCAGCCGCGCCCAAGAGGGTCGTTCAGCGCCGCGATCGCATATTGGCCGTTGGTGAGAAGCGCGATCAGATAGTGCGCGACGTGATAGCCCGCCGCGATCGGCAAGAAGGACAGCATGATCGGCCCCGCCGCCTGACCGAAAGTGCCGGTGGGCAGACCTGCACGAATTGCTGCCAGGACCAGCGCGGCGCTTGCAGCCCAGAAGGCGATCAGCGCCACAGTATTGACGCCGTAGACCGACGATCGGCCAGGAAATTCCAGTGGGTTTATGCCGAGGAACGCCAGCCAGCGGAAAGTTTCGGACAGTCCATCGAAGCTGACCGAGGCAAGGACGAGCGTGACAAAGGCTATGGCCGAGGGTGAAAGCGGCGCCAGGCGCAGCACCTGCGCGCCGGGCAGGCCGGCCATCACCTTTACACGCTCCCCGGCGTATTCGGCCCAGAAAGGGGCAATGCGGGAAATCATCGTGAAGTACAGGGTCAGGAACTCACCCTTCTCCAGCCAATCCTCTCCCTCCAGCACCGCAAGCGCGAGGATCAGCAAGTAATAACCCGCCGCGACCCGGGCGAGGACGAGGGGGTCGGCGGGGGCGAGCGAGACGATTTCGAACCAGGCAAAGCCGAGATACCCCGCAACGGCGGGCCAGTGGCCAAGGCGCGACAGACCGATCGAACCCGTGCGGCCGGTCAGACGACGGAGGGCGCGGACCGGGCCGGTCCACGGTTCGACCCCGCGCCAGATGTTCCCGAACAGGACCGAAGCCAAGGTCAGTCCTACCCAGAGTACCGTCCAGACGGTCAGAGGCAGGAGATTGGTCAGCGGATCGCGTGTGCCCCAGACACCGGTCGCGATCAGCGCCCAGAAAAGGGCGGTGACCAGCCAGCTTGTCACGGACCGGCCAAGGATCGCAGGGCGGTCGATCAAGATGCGCGCGCTGAAGGCCGGCAACCGCCTGGCCATAAGCCCGGCCAGCGCGGTCAGCGCCACGGCAAGTCCCGCGCCCAGCATGTACCAGCCGGTTGGCAGGGTCAGGATCACCATGCGTTCGGTTGCATGGGCAAGGGCAGGCCCCGGGATCAGCGTGAGGCAGACCGCAAGCCACCGCATCAGCGCAGGCCGTCCTCTCCCTTGATCTGATGTGCCTCCAGCCCGCCCATCCGCGAATGCACGCGCGGGCCCCTGGCCATGCAAAGCGCAAAGACGATCTCATCCGGTTTCGGACCGTCCGGCACCATCACCGTCATGGTGTCGAAGTGGCTGCGCACATAGGCCGCGTTGATATGGGCGAGCGGCAGGTCGATCGTGGTACCTGCGACACCGACCTTCTTGGAGGACGGCACGATTGCCTTCGTTTCCCCAAGAAGCGCCCGCATCCCATAGCCGCCCGGCGCATGCCAGAGCGCGCCGTGCTCCAACTCGCCGTTGATGCCGACAAGCGCGCCCTTGCCGTAGGCGTCTATGCCATCCGGGCCGCCAAGGGCCGCTATGAGCTTCTTGCCCATCATCAGCGCAAGCGGTTTAAGATCCTCCATCGCGGGTTGCAGATCCTCGACATAGCGCCCGGCGAAGGGGTTCGCGACAACGGCCAGCACGGCGGCCCGCCGCCGAGGGACGGCGGTATCGCTGCCGCCATCATGGTGAATCTCGTCCTGAACGAGGATCAGCTTGCGCAGACGAAAGGTCATGGGCGGCGGTTCCTTTTGACGGTGTGGCGCGAGAGTGGCGCAAACGGGATCGGCCCGCAACCGTCGTTCAGCCAAGCAGGTAGTGGGCGAGCGGATCATGGACCGCGCCATCGGGACGAAGGGTGGAGCGGTAGAGCGTGAAGCCCGTCACGGGAAAGGCCGGGATCGACATGTCGCCATGTGCGGCCAGGAACCCTGCAAGTCGCTGCATCTCATCGGGGGCCGGGGCCGCGGGCAGACGGGCGAGCGTGACATGCGGCAGGAAACGTTCGCGCGGCAGCATCAGACCTGCGCCATGCAACCGGCTGCGGATGGTGCGGTGCAGATCGGATAGTGCGGGGTTGGGCCGCGCGCCAATATGGACGACCTTCGGCACCCGCCCCCCAAGCGTGCCGAAGCCGTGAAGCTGCAACTCGAAGGCGCGGGCATGGACCGTTTCCATCGCCTCATGCGCCGCTTCAATGACGGCTTCGGGTTCGTCGCCGAGAAAGGCCAGCGTCAGATGCAGGTTCTCGGACGGCACCGCGCGACCCACTGGCAGTCGCGAGGTGAGCACGGACAGGGTTTCACAGACGTGGTCGGGCAGGGGAAG
>JAUIDM010000315.1 GCA_030428915.1 Alphaproteobacteria bacterium
AGACCGATCTTTACACCGGAAGGCGCCCGAACCGAGGTGGCGTCGGTATTCTCGACGAAGATCACGGCATTCTCGATCGTCGCACCTGAATGAATGGTCAGTCGGCAATCGGTGATCAGGACGGCGTCCTTGAGGACGGCATCAGGATAGATGTCATAGGTCCATTTATCCTGCTTGCAGGTCACCTTGTGGATACGGTTCGGCGTGAAGGTTCCGGCCGTTGCATCTGATTTGTAGTTCGGGGCGAGATGCTTTCTGTCCGTGATATAATCGCGATAGTACTCGCTCTCATCACCGATGCTGTTGTATTCGGTCATGATCCCGAAATCGGGATGCAGCGGCTCGACCAGACCGGCATAGATATCATCGATCCGGTCGAGGATGCGGACATTGTAGGAACCGTCCCGAAGGGCACCTTCAAGCCCGATATTGCTGGCAAACCCGGAATTGGGCAATTCCACGTCAGCTTTGTCCGGCATCGACACGACGCTGCCCGGATCGAAGATGTTGTTGGACGACGCTTTTACATAAAGCTGCGAATGGATGCAGAAACCCGCGCCATAGTGGCTGCCACTTTGAACCTCGACCCTTTGTTTCGCGACAAAACCTTCGCGAAAACAGGTGGGATAGTAGGTTTCAAAGATCGTACCCGACGTGACGTCCAGCTTGGGAAAGCCGACAAGCCCCATCATGTAAGTGGTTACGCCGTTTCCGTTCTCTGCGTGACGCTTTGCAGCGACCCGAACCGCATCGCGGGACAAGGCATCCGGCGTGAACGACTGACTGTCGCTGTCCCAATGGCCGAACACGATATCGTCGGCCGTCAGTACATTGCCGTATTTTCCCGACGGCATGTTGTATGACGCAACTTCAAGCGCCTTCGCCTTCGCGACGTCGGGATCATTCAGTTCACGCGTCAAAAGCGCGGCATGGGCCGCCGCGTCCGACGCGACCTGTAATTGCGTCTTGCTGGCGACTCCGTTTCCGAAATCGACTGCCAGACCGCCAACTACCAAAGCTGCCACGAACATCTGCAGGCTGAAAGCTGTGATGCCACCATGTTCGTCGGCGCCGAAACGGCAGGGGATGGCGCGACCTTTAACGGGACGGGAGAGCATGGCACGCATTGCTTAGTTCTCCATCATCTCGGTCAGGTGTGACGACCGCACCGTCATTTCCGCGCTGCCGAACACGCCGGCAACGCCGAACAGGTCGAGATCGCGCATCGGAACGGTGATTGAGGTGGTGATCAGCCCCGCCACTTCGCTATTGGAGATGTCCGTCGGGGTCGCGAACTCGCCCGCGCGGGTTCTGATGAAGTCGATCGTCTGGGCTGAATCAAGTCGGCCGATGGACATGTTGCGGTTCGCGTCCTGCACGATGCGCAAGAGCTTTGACTGACCATGAAAGACCATAGACACATCGGCCAGAAGGCCGAAGAGCATGAGATAGAAGGGAAGCCAGAGAACCGCTTCGATTGTGGCGGCTCCATCCTCATTCCGGGCAAAGCGGAAGTACTTCCCACGAGGTTTTTTGTGGCAGCGCATCGTTACACGTTTCCCATTATTCGCCAGTTGTCCTGGCTGGAATTTGTGCCCCCGTGTTTTAGAAATGTCTGAAATCGGGCAAAAATGGGGCAAGCACCCCGGATAATATGAACAAAGCTAAGAATTTCGGGAGATTGGCTCTCCCATTAATCCTACGTTAACCTTCGTGCCGCGTTCGTTAATATTGCGTTCATCTTCGCTCGCATCCTGTTCAGGAACAGTTAATCGGGAACAGGCGATCGCGAAACATCTCCAGATTGATTCGCCCACTGAAGCGAAGCCGCTTTTCGATAGCGTCACTCACATATCGCGAGCCAGCCGCGATAGCGGACAATGCGACCCATTCCCATCGGCGCATGCAGCTCTACATCGAAACAAAACCGGCCATCTTCTTCGCGTTCCGTTGCGATCGAAACCGGCAGCAACAGCCGTGGCAGAGGGATGGGGCCGATCCGTCCTGCGATCACGGGAAAGGCAAGCCTGCGGTCCCTGACGCCGAGCCCGAGATCGAAGGTAAAGGGTCCGAAACGCTCCGTCACAAGACCGTGTGCGGTGCATAGATGGGACTTGAAGCGTCGCCCGGCAAAATCGCGTTGCCAGACCTCGCCTCCGGAAACCTGCCACTTCGTCACGGTCAGAGGCACGTCCTTGCCCTCCGGCGGAAACCTGAAAAGCGCCGCGACAAGGCGACCGGCGGGGCCCCGCCCCCGTGACACCTCTGCGCGCCCTTGAAGCCTGAGGCATCCCGCCCAGTCATGACTGTCGCGCACCTTCGCCGGTAACGTGCCGAACGCATTTCCAAGAAAAGAAGGGACCAAGGGCGGCGCCGGCTCTGACTGGATCGTCGTCCTAACAGCCAGATCGGACATCGCAGCTTCGAATTCAGCGAGTGGAAGTTCGGCAAGCGCGGGCCGGGCACCGGCACCTATCCTCTCTGTGGCGCGCAGGATCGCCCGCACTGCCACCGCCGGAACGAACGGCCCATTTCCCGCCTCTGCGACCAGGCGCCATTCACGGCAGATCCAGCCACCGCCCACACGCCCGGTAACCCGTACGACCATCCCGCCTCTGGCCGTACCAAACGGCCACAGCGCGATAGCCGCGACCCGCGCCACACCAGCGGCCCAACGCGGCAGCCCCGCGCCGGTCAGCGCGCGAAAGCGTGACAGAAAGGCAAGACCGGCGTTCATCGGCCAAAGCTCCAGCCCCGCCCGGAACGTAACCGTTGACGCCGCAAAATGCTTTGGGAGCAAGCGGTTGTCGGGAACCTCGATAAGATAGCCGGTGCGGATCAGGTCTGGCGCAAGCCGGTAGCGTCGCGGCTCTGACCAACCGCGAACCCGGCCCCAGCCATTTCCCCGCCAGAGCCGAAAGGGTGTGCCGGTCCGCGAGAGGATGGCGCGGATCACCGAGATCCCGCGCGGGGCGCGATTGCCGGGCAGGATCGCGGCGTCGACCTCTTCGACCCTCGCCATACCGTCAGCCAGAGCGGCCACCGCGGCAGAGGACAGCGCCGGCACCGACGATACACCCGACAGCGCAACAACCCCTGCCTCGCGGGCTGCCCCGTCCAGCACAGCGATGCCTTCGCAGAAGTCGGGATCGTCGGCGAGGTCCAGATAGGCGATGCGCCGGGCGATACAGGCGCGGGGCAACCGGTACCGATCGCCGCCATAAGCATGGAAAGGACCGGCAGCATCGACGACCACATCCGGCGCGACGTCCCAGAGTGGGGCCAGATCGGCGTGCAGGTCCAGTCGGAGCGCGCGGCCGCCGAGACTTGTCGCAAGCGCCCGCGCACGGCCCAGGTTGCGGCCAGCTATGATTACGTCATGCCCATCGCGGACCAGCAGTTCGGCGACGCGGCCGCCGAAGACGCCCGTGCCGCCCAGCACCACCACCTTCATGCCATGAGCCGTGCGCGGAGCGAAGGCGGGGCGATCATCCGCGCCCCAAAGGCGCAAAGCGCACGCTCGCCGTCCATGAAGGCCACAGGCGCCGTATCATCGAAGGTGGGCACGGCTGGATCGTCACGGTAGCTGCAACGGCGCATCGGCGGAACCTCCGGAGCCCAGTCTCTATCAGGGTCGCGGATGCGTCCATGCGACAATTCGCTGTGCCGCCGCATTTCCGGGTGAGTTCGGAACCGCCGTTTCTTCCAGTTTTACGCAGACCATTCCCAGGGGCGTGTGTATTCCCCCAGTTTTTGTCTCAGCGCCTCTTCATCGATTTCACCGGTCTTTTCCAGCCGCGCGATAAGACCACGCTTCTTGTCCTCGACGACCTCGTGAACCCGGACGGCAAAGCCTGCCTCCGCCAGTGCCGCATCATAGACCCGTTTGATTGCAAGCTTGCGAAGGTCGGGTTTGAAAATCTTGCCGACGGCGGTCTTGGGAAGCTCATCCAGCACCTCGATGTGCTTCGGGATCGCGGCGCGTTCGTGAATATGGGATTTGGCGAATTCGATCAGCTCATCGGGCGTGATCTGTCCGCCATTCACCAATTCGACATAGGCGCAGGGCAGTTCACCCGCGAACGCGTCGGGCTGGCCGATTGCGCCGACAAAGGCCACCGCCGGATGGCCCATCAGCGCCTCTTCGATCTCGGCCGGATCGATATTGTGGCCGCCACGTATGATCAGGTCTTTCGCCCGCCCGGTGATCCAGAGGTAGCCGTCCGCGTCAATTCGGCCGAGATCGCCGGTACGCAGATAACGCCCCTCGGCAAACAGGTCGCGGTTCTTGTCGACCTCGGTATAGGTCGAACCTTCAAAGACGCCGGGATTGGAGATGCAAATCTCGCCCACCTCGTCAGTGCCGCATTCCTTGACGACGCTACCCGCGTCATCCGTGTGCAGGATGCGCACATGGGTATAGGGCAAGGGGACACCAACTGAACCGACCTTCTTGTACCCGTCCACCGGATTGCAGGAGACAAGGCAGGTCGCCTCGGTCAGACCGTATCCCTCGGCGATCTGTACGCCGGTCGCCTTTTCAAAACGGTTGTACAGTTCCAGCGGCAGTGGCGCTGAGCCGGAAATGGCGATTTTGAGAGAAGAGACATCGGCATTGACGGGTCGCTGCATCAATGCGGCGATGGCAGTGGGCACCGAAATGAGAAAGCTGACGTTCCAGCGTTCGATCAGTTTCCAGAAATTATCAAAGACCCCATCACCGCGATAACCGGCAGGGGTTGGCAGCACGACATGGGCGCCGGACGCGATCACCGACATGAAGACCGGATAGGCCGCGAAGACATGAAACAGCGGCAGCGGGCAGATCAGCACATCGGTTTCGTCGAACAGCAGCGTGCCACCCAGCCAGCCGTTATAGACCATGCCGGAATATTTGTGCTGCGCGACTTTGGGCAT
>JAUIDM010000316.1 GCA_030428915.1 Alphaproteobacteria bacterium
GTTAACGTAAATCGGCAGGCTTCGAGTTACGGCATGGGGCGCGATCCGTCTGGACCGCGCCCCGGCGTGTTTCGCCGTCAGGTCGCGTCGGCCCCCAGCTTCCAGGAATCTCCATTGGCGGTTGCGGCTGGTCCGGTGATGGACTTGTAGGGCGTGCCTGTGGGCGCCGACCCGTCCCCGGTGGCCGACAGCCACGTGATGAGATACTCGATCTCCGCCTCCATCTGCAGCGCCCCGCTGTTCCGCGCCAGATAGCTGAGCGCACGGTTGCTCTGGAACACGCCGTTGCCGGGGGCGGAGAAGGGGACCGTCGCCACAAGCGCCCCGTCGATCACCACCCGGAATACCTTGGCCGTCTGATCCGCCGAACAGACAATGTCGTACCAGACATTGGCCGCCAGCGCCGTCGCCACCGTCGCCGACGAAATCGTCCTCAGCCCGGTTCCGTCCTCCACCGTCACCCTCAAGCTGCCGTTGTTCATCAACTCGACATCAAAACCCGTCGCCGATTGCGAAAACAGCATTGCCGTCGAGCCCGGAAGGCTGGCAAGGCGCAGGCGCGCGGCATGTGTGATGGCGGTCGTATTCGCGGGCACGTTCTGCGGGTCGAGGAAATAGGGACCCGGCGCCGCGGTCTGAAAGCTGGGCGCCCCGGCAGGCAGTGTATTGGCCAGCACCGCCGGATCGGCCAGCGGACGAAGCGATACACCGTCAAGCCCGGTGGCGCCGATATCGACGATCGGCAGGTTCTTCCAGACTTCGGCGATCTGGTCGTCGGGAAATGCGATCATGCCCGATGCGCCGCCTTCGCCGAACTGAATCGTGTTGGCATGGGTGAACGCTCCGCCATTGGGATAGATGCGGACGCGCCCGGAAACGATCTGCGTCGATACCGCCGGAAGCCCGTCGATCTGAAAGCCCATCACCTCGGTCCAGTGCGCATGGGTCGAGCCAAGCCCGGGCTCGCCACGAGCGAGCCGTGTCGTCGTGACTGGCCCGGCCGAGGACCATACCTCCACCCAGGCACCCGATGGCTCCCAAAAACAATTGTCGAATTCTGGAACCGCCCAGCCGGTCAGACCGGCCGATTGCAGGACCGTCAGCGCGGTCAGGCGCGCCCAGGCCTGCAATCCGTCCGGCGTGTCGCCGGACGGGTGGGAAAAGTCGGTCCAGCCCCCCCCACCATCGTCATGGCCGTTGACATAGTTCAAGGGTTCCAGCCCGAGCGGCAGGAACATCGTCGCGTCGGGCAGCGCGAGCATGGAGCGCCAACTGCCTCGCGCCGCCTCCTTGTTGGCCAGGTTGAACTGAAGCCCGCCACCGATGTAGTGCGTCGCATCGCGCATATCCGCGTCGATATCGAAGCGATGCGGTCCGTAGGGCACCCAGCGGGTCCGGGCATAGTCGTAGAGTTCACCGAACCAGTGGTCCGCGTGATAGCTGCCGCCGGTGCCGTAAGTGATCGTCGCGGGGAAACTGACCGATGTTCCGGCAACGGTCCTGCCCGCGAAAAGGGGAAAGAGCGCCTCGCCGTAGTCCGCGCCCAGGCCCCCGGAGGCCGCGAACCATGACATCGCCGCAAGCCCCACATGCTGGCCGTCGGCGGTGGCAAAGTCATGCAGGGCCTTGTCCTTCGCCCAATCCCGGCCCGGATCGGAATCGTTCACCATGGCGCGCGGGTCGGAGCCGGGCACGGTGTGGAAGATGACGGCAAATTTCTCGCCCGGACGGGCGTCGATCAGCGCCGCCGCCATTGCGGCGGCGGCGGCAGTGACCGGATGTGCGTCGCTGATCAGGTGACGCACCGGTGTCGATGCGGCGCCTTCGAAGATCTGCACCGCCTCGGCATCGGCGATTGCGGGCGGCGACGTATTGTCGTGGAAGGTCGACAGGATGCGGTCGGGTTCCGACTGCCCCCAGATTGCGATGACATGACCGACGCCGAAACGGTTCGCACCTTGCGCCGTCACGCCCGGCTGCGATTTCAGGCGCACTTCGGGCCGGAACCATGTCGCGGCGCGCGGCACGGTGATGCGGCCCGCCCACTGGCCCGCCCCGTCCACCGTGCCGACATCTGCCCATGCGGTCGTTTCGGTCCCGCCATCGTCAAGCGACACGGCCCGCGCCTCTACGACTTCGCCCACGGTGCCGCCGCCCGAGAGCGGAATGTCGGCGGCGGCCAGCGCAAAACCCGCGCCGCTGTCAAAGATCGCTCGGTCGCGGCTGAATGCGGTGAGTGAGACGCTGCCGGCTTGCGGCCCCGGCGCGGAGTGCCGGGGGCGTGCGGGCCCAAGGGAAAGGGAGGAAAGTGAGATCATGGCGTATTCCCGTCTTGCGGGACGGCGCCACTGTCGTGGGCGGTCTCAGCCGGACAGGCGGCGGCGCTCGTCCGGTGGTTTGTGCCGCGCTGGATATGGGACAATACCGGTCAACGGCTGCCTGGCACCCTACCGGCACATCGGGGCCTACATATCACCTGTGGCGAAGCCGTTGCGTGGATGTCCGCGCGCGCGTGCGCGCGATTCAGGGGATGTCAGTCGGGCAGGTCCTGGCAGCCCGGTATCACGATCCGCGCCAGCATGGTCAGCATGGCGATCGCGTACAGGTCCGCCTCCCGCGCGGGGTCGGGGTGGAGGCCGTCGGGCAGGCTGCGCCTGTCGGCACCCGCGATGTGCCAGCGCGCGGCGCCATCGAAAAAGCTGACGCTCATCTCTTCGGCAAGGCGCGCCAGATCCTGATAATAGGCCGTCAGCCGGGGCCGCTTCAGCCTTTGCAGGCCCCGCACCGGATTGGTCGCCATCAGGATGATGGCAACATCCGGGTTGGCGTCGCGCAGCATGGCGATCATGCGGCTGTGGTTCGCGGTGCTGTCGCCGCGTGATATCCCGTCGAAAAGATCGGCGTCGTTGATCGCGTATTCGAGGATGACAATGTCATGGGCGGCAGGGGGTGATGCCTGGAAAAGGGCCAGCCCTTCCCGCGACCCGGCACCGGGCTTGCCCTCAACCGCCATGGCGATCGCACCGGACCCGCAGGGCACCCGGCTGCCCGCAATCCGGTGGGGCCATTCCGCCCGGCGGGCAAGGCTCGATCCGAAGAGCGCGACGTCAAGAACGGCCTTATCACCCGAAAGGGAAGAGGCTGGCACAATGCGGTCGCGGACTTCCGGCACCTCTCGCGGCCAGAGCAGCCCGGCGCCCGCAATCAGCAGGGCGAGAACGGCGATGTAACGCACAGGGGTCAGGCCAGGCCCTGCTGAACCAGGGCGCTTTCTGTCGCGTCGGCATCGGCGAACCGGCCATAGGGGCCGACATCGATCCCGGACCGGATGACGCGCGCCGGGTTGCCCGCCACGATCGAGCCCGGCGGCACCGATTTCGTGACGATGGAGCCCGCGCCGACGACGCAGTTGTCGCCGATCTCGACGCCCGGCAGGATCAGGCTGCGCCCCCCGATGAAGCAATTCGCCCCGATGCGGGTATGAAGGTAAAGGCCGCGCGTGCGGTCATGCGTCAGGATGCGGGATTCGAAGGCGACATAGGAATAGGGGCCGACATGAACACCGACCGGGAAGGTCCGGTCAAACTTCGCCGACATGGAGAGTTGGGCCGTCGGATGAATATCCATGCCCCAGATCCGGCAGAGCCAAAACCGCCTGAGCGAGACCAGCAGGTTTCGAAGGCCGCCCAGCCGGTTCAGACCCCGCTTGCGTGCCTTGGAATGCCCAGTGCTGCCGGACGTTTCGCGACCGGACGACTTCACCGGGCTTGCTTCCGGTGAAAGTGATGATGTCCGATCAGGTTGCATCGGATCCTCCAACCCGATGAGCGTGCCGGGCAAGTTCTGGCCAAGTCAAATTCAGAATATGTCATGTTCGGAAAACGTCAATATAGAGCGCGAAATGCGTGTTTGGTTCACGAAACGCAAACGGTTGCGGACCGGCACCCGGCGGCGGTCGACTTTGCGTGGAAATCCAGGCAACCGGGGTGTATGGGGGATCGAGCTCTTGGCTGAGCAGCGCGAATTCTGTTTCTGAGGTGTCATGAAGGACACGAACTTGGCGGCCGCAGCGGAACTGACGGTCATCGTCGTCAGCTACAATACCCGCACGCTCACGCTTGCGGCGCTTCGGACTTTGTTCGCGCAAACCCGGCAGACCCGCATGCGGGTCGTGGTTTTCGACAACGCCTCCTCTGACGGATCTGCCGATGCCATCGCTGCGGAGTTTCCAGAGGTGGAGCTGATCCGCAGCCCCGACAATGTGGGCTTTGCCAAGGCCAACAACATCGTCGCGGCAGAGGCAGAGACGGAATGGCTGCTCCTGCTCAACCCCGATACAGAGGTGCATGACGGCGCGGTGGACAAGCTGATGGATTTCGCGCGCGCCCATCCCGACGCCGGCATCTACGGCGGGCGCACCGTCTTTCCGGACGGAACGCTCAACATCGCGTCGTGCTGGATGCGGATGACGCCGTGGAGTGTCTTTTGCAAGACACTTGGCCTCAGCGCGCTTGCGCCGAACTCCGAACTGTTCAATCCCGAGGCGATGGGCGGATGGAAACGCGACACCGTGCGACATGTCGATATCGTTGTCGGCTGCTTCTTCCTGATCCGTCGGGAGCTTTGGGACAGGCTCGACGGGTTCGACCTGCGCTATTTCATGTATGGTGAGGAAGCCGACCTTTGCCTGCGGGCGGCTCGGCTGGGATACCGGCCGATGATCACCCCGGATGCCGAGATCATGCATATCGTCGGGGCCGCCTCGAAGACGCTTGGCCGCAAGGTCGTCCTGCTCGCAAAGGCGCGCGCGACACTTATCCGCGATCACTGGCCCCGGCCATGGGTGCCCTTCGGGCTGGCAATGACCTGGGCCTGGATCGGGATCCGGT
>JAUIDM010000317.1 GCA_030428915.1 Alphaproteobacteria bacterium
TGGCCCATCCGCCGTCCTGGCGGCCCGACATTCTGGGCGAGGCCGATCTGGTCGAGGAAGTGGCGCGGATCGCATCGTTGACGAAGCTGGAAGGCAAACCGATGCGGCGGGCGAAACCCGGCGTGCCGAAGCCGATCCTGACACCGATGCAGATGCGGGAAAAGGCGGCGCGGCGGACGCTGGCGGCGCTCGGCTACAACGAATGCGTGACCTATTCCTTCATCGACTCCGCGTCCGCCGCGATGTTCGGCGGCGGGGATGAGGCGACGCGGCTGGAAAATCCGATTTCCTCGGAAATGACCCATATGCGCCCCGATCTTCTGCCGGGCCTCTTGCAGGCCGCCGCCCGCAATCAGGCGCGCGGCTTCATGGATCTCGCGCTTTTTGAAGTGGGGCCGGTTTTCCATGGCGGCGAGCCCGGCGAACAGGCGTTGCACGCGACCGGGCTCATGGTCGGCGCGACCGCGCCGCGCGACCCCTATGGCTCGCGCCGGGCGGCCGACCTCTATGACGCCAAGGCAGATGCCGAGGCGGTGCTTGCTGCCGTCGGCGCGCCGCAGAAGGTGCAGATCAGCCGCAAGGCCGACGCCTGGTGGCATCCCGGCCGGTCGGGCGTGATGGGACTGGGGCCGAACGTGCTTTGCACCTTCGGCGAGGTGCATCCAAAGGTGTTGAAGGCGATGGACGTGAAGGGGCCTGCGGTTGCCTTCACCATCAGGGTAGAGGCGGTGCCCTTCCCGAAGACCAAGACGACGACCCGCGCCGCATTGGGCCGGTCGGACCTCCAGCCGGTCGAGCGCGATTTCGCCTTTGTCGTTGACAGGGGTGTGGAGGCACTGACGCTGGTGAATGCGGCGCAGGGGGCCGACAAGGCGTTGATCGAAAGCGTTTCCGTCTTCGACCAGTTCACCGGCGAGAAGGCGGAGGCGCAGATGGGTGCGGGCAAGAAGTCGCTCGCCATTTCCGTCCGCCTGCAACCGCGCGACAAGACCCTGACCGACGAGGAGATCGAGGCGGTTTCGGCCAAGATCGTCGAGAAGGTGGCGAAAGCCACGGGCGGGACGCTCAGGGGCTGATGCCCGTCAGGGACTTGCCCGACAGGAAGTCCGCAAGATGATCGAAGACCAGCCGGATACGCCGGCTGGTGTGCAACTCCCGGTGCGTGGTCAGCCAGATCGGGAAAGTGATCGGCGGAAGGTCGGGCAGGATACGCTCCATCTCGGGGCATAGGCGGGCCAGTTCGTCCCACATCGGTGCGATGCCGAAGCCCTGCCGCGCCAGTTCCCAGGCGACGATGCCATTGGCCGAACCGATGCGGAAATTCGCCTCGGTCAGGGGCAGGCCGAGCGGCACGAGGTAGTCGAGCATCTGGCGGTTGTCGCCGAAACCGATGAAGTCGTGGCGGGCAAGGTCAGCAGGCGCCCTGGGTCGTCCACGTACAGCAAGATAGGCGTCGGAGGCGTAGAAATAGGCCCGTGCCTCGCGCACCAGCCGGGCGATGAGGTCGGGCTGCTCCGGACGGACATGGCGGATGGCGATATCGGCCTCGCGCCGCATCAGGTCGCGGATGTCATTGGCGGCGACGATGTCGATCTCAAGCCGTGGCGCAACCTCGCGCAGGTGTTTCAGCGCGGCGGGCAGGATATAGGCTGAAAGCCCCTCGCTCGCCGTGATGCGCACCTTGCCCTCGATCGACTGGGACTGGCCGCTGGCCGCCAGCGCGACGCGGTCCGCCGCCGCCCCCATCGCCCTCACGTGACCCAGCAGGTCGCGCCCGGCTTCGGTGAGTTGCAGCGACCGGCCGACACGTTCGAAGAGCAGGATGCCAAGGTCATCTTCCAGCGCGGAAACCTGTCGGCCCAGCGTCGGCTGGGTCAGCCCCAGCACCCGTGCGGCGGATGAAAGCGACCCTTCCTCGGCGGTGGCGAGGAAGGCGCGGATATGGTTCCAGTCAAAGCCACCCAAACGCCGTATCATGCATATTCGTATAATGCAGCAACGGATTTCCGCAATTTATTTATGAAATCTGCATGGGTATCGATTTGGAAAAGGAGAGACATCATGCAGAACACAGCAAAATTCTGGGACGGCATCGCCGAGAAATACGCCAAATCGCCCATCAAGGACATGGACGCCTACACCTACACGCTGGAACGCACGCGGTCCCATCTGACGGCCAGTGACCGGGTTCTGGAACTGGGATGTGGCAGCGGGTCGACCGCGCTTTCGATCGCGCCGGGCGTGGAGGAGATCACGGCAAGCGATGTCTCGCCCGGCATGATCGCGGTGGGACAGCGAAAGGCCTCGACAGAAGGTGTAAAGAACATCCGCTTCGTTGTGGCCGACGTTCACGACGCCGCGCTGGACGACGGCCCCTATGACGCGATCCTTGCCTTCAACATGCTGCACCTTCTTCCCGATCTGCCGAAGGCGCTTGAACGGGTGCACCACCTGCTGAAACCCGGCGGTCTCTTCATCTCCAAGACCATCTGTCGCCCTGTTGCGGGGTCCGGCTGGTCGCGTGAAAGGCTGTTTCTGACCTTCATGATGGGCATCCTGCCCCTGATGCAACTGGTCGGCAAGGCGCCCTTCGTGCGGATAGGGCAGATCGCGGAGTTGGAAGCGGCCGTGATGAAAGCGGGCTTCGAGATCATCGAGACCGGCAATCACCCCGCCCAGCCGCCGCGCCGCTTCATCGTTGCCCGAAAGGTCCGGGGCTGATAGCCCGGTCAGGGTTCACGGCGAAGGAGGCTGACATGACACTGACCGTCTATCTCTCTGGCGAAATTCACACCGGCTGGCGGGAAGAGATCATGGAAGGGGCCAAGGGCCTTGATGTCACCTTCTCCGCGCCAGTGACCGATCACGAGGCCTCGGACGATTGCGGTGTGGCGATCCTAGGGGCGGAGGCGCAGAAGTTCTGGCACGACCACAAGGGCGCCAAACTGAACGCGATCCGCACCCGCAAGGCCATCGCCGATGCCGATGTTGTCGTCGTGCGGTTCGGGGAGAAATACAAGCAGTGGAACGCGGCCTTCGACGCTGGCTATGCCGCCGCATTGGGAAAGTCGCTGATCGTGCTGCACGGGGGCGACCATGCCCATGCACTGAAAGAGGTCGATGCTGCGGCCCTTGCAGTCGCCGAGGAGCCGCGGCAGGTGGTGGAGATCCTGCGCTATGTTCTGACCGGCGCGTTGCCGGGTTAATCCTTCGACGGGATCTTCAGCCCGCGCTGCACGGCGGGGCGGGCGAGAAAACGTTCAAGATAGGCAGGCACGTTCCGCAGGTCGTTCCATCCAACCTGTTCGGGCGCCTTGTAATAATCCCGGATTGTGCGCAGCCAGGGTCCGATCGCGATATCGGCGATGGAATACTCCCCGGCGATCCAGTCTTGCCCCTCAAGCTGCCCGTCAAGGACGCCGAGCAGGCGGCGCGCCTCGTCGTAATACCGCTGTCGAGGGCGGGGGTCTTCGATCTCTTTCCCGGCAAAGCGGTGAAAGAATCCGACTTGCCCGAACATCGGCCCGATGCCGCCCATCTGGAACATCAGCCACTGGATTACCTCCCAGCGTTTGGGGCCTTCCGGTAAAAGCCGTCCGGTCTTCTCGGCGAGGTAAAGCAGGATCGCCCCGCTTTCAAAGAGCGCCAGTGGTTTGCCGCCCGGGCCCTGCGGATCGATGATCGCGGGGATCTTGTTGTTGGGGTTGAGCGCCAGGAATTCCGGCGTGAACTGGTCCCGCGTCTCGAACGATACCAAATGCGCGTCGTAGGACAGCCCCAGCTCTTCAAGCGCAATAGAGACTTTCACGCCATTAGGCGTTGTAAGGGAATAGAGCTGGATCGCGCCGGGGTTGACGGGCGGCCAGCGGTTCATGATCGGGTGGTCGTACAGGTCCGTCAAACCGAACTCCTGCGCGCGGAAATTTCAATGGTGAATATGCAGGATAAGTTCCCCCGAAAGAAGGGCTTGAATTCCTTCGTTTCATGCTAGTTTCTGTGTGCCGATGCACAACGGCAGCTTGCATCGGTGACAGTATCAATTGTGGGGACAGAAATGATCAAAGAGTTCAAGGATTTCATTGCCAAGGGCAATGTAATGGACATGGCCGTCGGTATCATCATCGGCGCGGCCTTCACCGCCATCGTGACATCGCTGGTCGATGACCTGATCAACCCGATCATCTCGCTCTTTACCGGCGGGATCGACTTTTCCGGTCTGGGGGTTCGGTTGAGTGACGGCGAGGAAGGTGCGGTTTTCGCCTACGGTAATTTCATCATGGCGCTGATCAACTTCCTGATCATTGCCTGGGTCGTCTTCCTGCTCGTCAAGATGGTCAACAAGGTCAAGGATGCGGCCATGGCCAAGGAAGAGGAAGCCCCCGCCGCCGATCCGGGCCCGTCCGAAAAGGACCTGCTGGTGGAAATCCGCGATGCGCTGGTAAAGAAGTAAGTCCCGCATTGCGCCAGAGAAACGAAAAGCCCGCCTTGACGGCGGGCTTTCCAGTTCTGGCCCATGGCCTCGTTGTTGCCGCTCAGGCGGCCAGGGCCGCTTTCGGGTCGATCGTGTCGAGGCCGAGTGCCTCGCCCACTGCGGCATAAGTCAGCTTGCCGGCATGGACGTTGAGCCCGTTCAGCAGGTGCGCATCGTCGGCGCAGGCCTGTTTCCAGCCCTTGTTCGCAAGCGCGATCATGAAGGGCATCGTGGCATTGCCAAGCGCGATGGTCGAGGTGCGCGCAACAGCGCCCGGCATGTTGGCCACGCAGTAATGCATGATGCCGTCGACTTCGTAGACCGGGTCCTGATGGGTCGTGGCCTTGGATGTCTCGAAGCATCCGCCCTGGTCGATGGCGACATCGACGAGTGCGGCGC
>JAUIDM010000318.1 GCA_030428915.1 Alphaproteobacteria bacterium
TGTGTCGTAGCGCAGGCCCAGCCCCGCGCCCGAATGCCATTCGCCGTTGCCGCCCCAAAGCCCCTCATCGCTGACGAACCCGGCATCGTAAAAGGCCACTGCCCCGATGTTTTCCGTGATGCCCGCGCGCAGTTCGCCCGAGATACCGGCAAAGCTGAGGCCGCCTGACTGGATGGTCGTCGTCGGCGATTTGACGACCGGCACACCCAGTGACTGATAGGGCTGACCCCGTACGGTGCCGCCGCCGCCCGAGAAAAAGAGAAAATCTGGCGGTGTATCGGCAAGGTCGGGGCCTATGACCGTGCCCAGTTGAAACCGGCCGGCCAGCACCACCCGGCCTTCGCCGCCAAGGCTTCGGTAAGCGCGGGCATCTGCTTTGATCTGGCCGCCTGATCCGGTGGTGTTCAGGCCAAGGAAGGGCGTCGCGTCCAGATCGAGGTAATAGCCACTTTGCGCATCCGTCGGATTGTCGCGATTGTCCCATGTCAGCGAAAGCGGCAGGGCGAACAGGTCGAATTCCGTGCTGCCGGCTGCGTCTTTCGCGGTGGAATGGATGTAGGCGATCCCCGCCTCGGCGGTCAGGTTGTCACTGAGGACACGGGTAAGGCCAAAGCTGAGCTTCAGGCTATCGACAGTCTGGTCCACAACCTCGGTTCGCTGCGCGCGCGCCTCGATAAAGGCGGTGGCGTCGGTTACGGGTGTGGCCGGGCGGTCGATGCGGACGCCGAGATTGTAGCCAAGGTCGGTATCCTGCGCGCCAATGCGGTCAATGGCGCCATCCACCCGCAGCCGTTCCGCCCCGCCCAGCAGGTTGCGGTGCAGCCAGTAGCCCGACAGGTTCACCCCGTCCGATGTCGAAGCCTCGATCCCGAACCCGAAGCGGCGCAAGGCTTCTTCGGCAAGCGCCAGATTGACGTCCATCCTATTGCCGGGACCGAGCGTTTCGGCCTCAGTCAGCGCGACCGAGCGGAAGACGCCAGTTCGGCGCAACCGTTTGGCGACCGTTTCCAGCTCCGCTGGGTCGAAAACCTCGCCTGTCGGAAAGCCCGCGATCTTTCGGATACGCTCCAGCCGCATGCGTTTGTGGCCCGATACGTTTAATTTCCCGAACCGCACCCGCGGCCCCGGTGCCAGTAGGATTTCGGACTCGAGTGTGGCGCTACGGTGGTCGGCGACGATGTTCTGCCCGGCAACCTCTGCCTTGGCGTGGCCGATATTGCGCCAGCCTTCCACCCCCGCCTTGGCCGCGTCGACGATAGCGGTGGAATAGGCCGGCTTTGTGTCGCCGTAGGCCGGCGGCAGTTTCGTGCCTTTCGCGTAGGGTCGCATCCGTGCCTTTGCGAAGGTAAAGCGTGGCCCGGGCCTGACGGTCACCTTGATTGTCCCGATCGCGCTCGGCGCATCGAGTGGGGCGATGTTGGCGGCCTCCTGCCCGTCGACCCTGATGCGGATCACGCCGGAGTAATGGCCTTCGGCATAAAGTGTTCCGAGAAGGCGAGCATAGTCGGCCCGCGCGGCAGCAAAGAGCGACTGCGCATCCGTCGTGCCCTCGCGTTCTGCCTGTTTCAAGAGCGAAGCCGCGTTGAGCGCGTCGACCAGATCGTCACTGGCGCCCGGCACCGTGATCGTAAGGGAGTCGAGCGCCCGGCCGGGTGAGGCAAGGACCATGGCGGCAGCGCAGGACAGAGCCAGCACCGACGTTCTTGCGATACCTCTCCGCCAACCGTTCAACGCTGCCCCCCGACCGATAACACAGGCCAAACCTTGCAGTAATCCGCGGCGATTGCCAGCGCTTGCGGGTGCTTCGGGCGCGATTTGGCGCATGACCCGCGAAAATGTGAACTTAGTCCCGGTTCAGGGCCGAAGACCATTCGTCGAGAAACCCCCGCCGCTTGATCGCATCAAGGAAGACAAGAAGCCCAGGATCGAGCCGCATGGGCCGCAGATGCGGCCCGCCCGCCAGCGCGGTTTCGTCGATGGGCGGAAGACCCGCCTTGTCGCGCAGGAGGGTTCGCCCCTCCGGCCCCAGCAGAAAATCCAGGAACGCTCCGCCTAATACGGGGTTGCGTGCGTTCGACGGAACCAACCCGGTGCGCAGCAGGGTCAGTGTGTGATCCTCAAGCTCGATCACCGTCGCGTCTGCATCACCTTCCAGCCGCGGCCCGGCATAGGAGCCCAGAACATTGTATGCGATGACCAGCCGTCCCTGTTTCAGATCGGTAATCATTTCATTCGATGAGGTGTAGAGCCGGGGGGTCAGCCCGCCCATCACCTCGGCCAGCCGCCAGAAACTGTCAGATTGTCGCGCGTCCTGCGTCGCGAAAAGATAGCCTGCCCCGGACAGTTCCGGGTCATAGGTGCCGATCCGGCCTTCGAACAAATCGGGGTGATCGCGCAAAATCTCGATCAGGTCGCGGCGGGTCTGCGGCAGTTGCAGGCCATCGAGCCCGCGCCGCGAGGCAATCAGCACGACGTTTTCCTGCGCGAAGGCGAACAGCCGGTCCTGCCAATGGGCCCAGCCGGGCAGGGCGGCGGTCAACCCGGAGCGGTAGGACGCCGCGAACCCGTCATTGGCGAGCTTCATCTGCAGGTCCATCGCCGACGAGATCACCAGATCGAACGCCATTGCTTCATCGTTGACTGCGGCAAATACCTCCTGCGAATTGGCAACGGTGTAAAGGATCGACGTATCGGGGTTCCGGGCCTGGAATGCTTCGATAAGTGGCCGCATCACGGCCGTATCGGTGGTCGACAGAATGGCGAGGTTGCGTGCCGCCGTCCCGGTCGCGGGAAAGGCGACCTCCTCCTCCACCGTGAATCCGGCGGCGATCCGGCCGAGGCAGAGGATCAGGCCGAGGGCAAGTAAAGCCGCGCGCATGTGCCACCTCCCTCCCGTTCCGTCAGTTCGAACCGCCCGCCATGTGCGGCGGCAACCTCGGCGACGATGGTCAGGCCAAGGCCGGAACCGATGACGTCGCCCACATTGACACCCCGGGCGAAACGCTTGGTCAGCCGCCCCTGTAGCTGACCTGACAAGCCCCGTCCCCGATCGGCAACCTCGATCCAGGCGGGCGCGCCATTGGCGAGTGTCAGGTCGACCGTGGTTTCGGGCGCCGAATACTTGATCGCGTTGTCGATAAGGTTCCGCAATGCCGCCTCGATAAGCGCCCGGTCGCCCTGCACCGTGACCGGTTCGGTTTTCACCGCGATGGCGAGGTCTTTCAGGTCTGCCGTCGGCGCGAATGCCTCGGCCTGCGCCGTCACGAGTTTTGCAAGGTCTACCGGCTCATCCGCCAGCCGGTCGGACCGGGCAACCACCGTGGCGTGATCCAGAAGCTGTCCGGCGGAGCGGCTGCTTTCCTCCACGGCCCGTATCACCGCACGCAGGGTTTCGCGCATCTCCTCGGACTTGCTCTGCCGCATGGCAATCTCTGCGCGGGCGCGGACAGTGGCCAGCGGCGTCCGGATGTGGTGGGCCGCCTCGGTGATGAAGGTCTCTGTCCGCGAAATCGCGCCGCGCAGCCGGGCGATGAAGCCGTTCAGCGCCGTGATGAGCGGCCGCAACTCGACCGGAGTCGGATGATCGACCGCGCGCAGATCGTGCGGGCCGCGCCGCCCGACCGCATCGGCCAGCCGGTTGATCGGACGGATCACGCCACCCGCGGTCAGAAGCGACAATGCGGCGGCAAGCGCGAATGAGCCAAGGCCCACCACCGCCGCGCGCTGGGCAACGCGCTGGGCGATGGCCTCTTGTCCCTGCCGTGTCTGGGCGACCATCACGAGAACCGGAACCGGCTTTCGTGCGACTAGCACCATGCGCGCCACCGCCGCGATCCGCACTTCGGTATCGCGGTAGGCGGTGGTGTAGAAGACCGGGGTGACAGCCGCCCCCGCTTCGGGTGGCAGAGGCAGATCGGGATAGCCGGTCAGCGTTTCCTGCCCTGCGTCGATCCGGTAGAACACCCTGTCGGCGCTGATCGAACCGAGAATTGAAAAAGCTTCATAAGGCAGATCGACGCCGACCCCCACATCGCCGCCTCGCAGGCTTTCGGCAATGGCAAGCGTCGCCGCTCCCAGAACCCCGTCCTGCGTTGCCTCGGCCGCCTGATCGGCGACGGTACGGACGGTGAAATAAAGCACGATGGCCAGCATCGCCGCAATGCCCAGCAGCATCAGCAAAAGCCGGAGCCGGAGCGATATCGGCCTGCGGATCATGCGGCGGTCAGCCGGTAGCCGATGCCGCGCACTGTTTCGATTTTCGCGCCCGATCCTTCAAGCTTCTTGCGCAGGCGGGCGACATAGACCTCGATCGCGTTGTCGGTGACGCTTTCGGCGTAGGAAAACAGCCTGTCGCAAATCTGAGCCTTGGAAAAGATGCGTTCCGGCGCGGCGAGCAGAATTTCCAGAAGGCGCAACTCGCGGTTTCGCAACTCGCGCATCTCGCCGCCGATGGAGACGCTGGCGTTCAGCGGGTTGAAGGTCATGCCCGCAAAATGCTGGACGGTTTGCAGCGCGCTGCCCCGTCGCCGTAAAACGGCCCGGCACCGCGCCTCAAGCTCGGCGAAGTCGAAGGGTTTCGTTACGTAGTCGTCCGCCCCCAGATCCAGCACATCGACCCGGTCCGACACATCGGCCCGCGCCGTCATCACGATGATCGGCGTATCGCGGCCGCTGCGGCGTTCCTGCCTGAGGAAATCGCGTCCGTCGCCGTCGGGCAGCGAGATATCCAGCAGGATCAGATCGTATTGCGCGGCGCCAAGGCAATCCTCTGCATCGGCCAGCGATCCGGCAGGGTCAACGGCGTGACCGTCCAGCCGCAACCGCTCGGCCACGGACTGC
>JAUIDM010000007.1 GCA_030428915.1 Alphaproteobacteria bacterium
GACGGAGGGCTTCTCGAAGAGGACCGCGCTAAGTTTCCGCCGCACAAGCCGCGCTTCAAGACCGTTGACAGGCCTCGTTTGTATGTGCCCGACGCGGATGATATTGGGCCGAATATGCCCTCCTGAAGTTTTGTCGCGTTGCCCTTAATTCTGACCTTAGCGCCAACTCCTATCGTCACTCCAGAGCAGATGCGCTCAGCCTCTGGGCCGACTATGCTCGCGATATGAACACGTGACAGACGCGGGTCACGCCCGTTGCTTCTCGAACCTGATGTGTGGATCGGCAAGGTCAACACCGATGCCTTAGGGCGATGAGGTAGAAGCAAGCTGAAACCCATCGGGGCTCGCGGCGTTGATCCGTCAGGCCGCCCAAAGAAGCCGGATATACATCAGCAATCGCGACCTCCGATCCAGAACCAAACAGACCGTTGCATTTAGGCGGGGTCTATATACTACCCACACAAGATGTGACCGCCCCCAACGTCATCAATGTTCCATATGTAGACGACGGCCCCTCCCTGCAAGAATTCTTTGATGATTTTGATCGGATCGCTTGCGTTCATATGTCCGGTCTGTTGGTGCGCTCGCACTTGAACGCTGGCCAAGATGGTTTCCGCTACGAGGGTTCCAAACAAGGTGGCGGCTACATTGGGCCATTGGCACATACGGGGTATCCCACATCTCGGATCGATCGATCACACCATCTTCAGGTTTCCTGCAAGTTCACGTATCGGACCAGCACGGTAGCGTCTCTCTCTTGCTCACCGTGGCCGACCGATTTCTTCACGCTGCACAAGCCGCGACTGGCTGATGAGCGACAACCACCTTGTCCGGTACCGACAACCTGGACTTGCACCGGTTCCGTTCCGGTGTGTTGCTCATGTTAGGCGGCGATCTTTTCGAAGGCCATGGGTGATTTTCCATCCAGCGCTGAATGGCGCCTGCGCGAGTTGTAGAAACCGTTGATGTATTCGAACACTGCGACCTCGACGTCCCGGCGCGTTTGCCAAGTGCTTCGCCAAATCAGCTCGGCCTTAAGGGATTTGAAGAAGCTCTCGACAGCGGAATTGTCATAACAATTTCCCTTGCCGCTCATTGAAGGCAGCAGTTTATGACGTCGAAGGCGTTTCTGGTACTCGTGAGCACAATATTGGGCGCCGCGATCGGTGTGGTGAATGCAGCCGGGTGGTGGCCGGCGCAGCGCGATGGCCATGTCCAAGGACCGCAATGCCAGGTCCTGCTTCATACGATTGCTAATCGCCCAACCGATCACGCGCCTTGAGTATAAATCAATGATTACAGAGAGGTATGACCAACCTTCACGCGTCCAGATGTAGGTTATGTCCCCGGCCCATTTCTGGTCTGGCACCGTCGCCGTGAAATCTTGGTTCAGACGGTTCGGGGCTATGTTGAAGCTGTGTGCGCTGTCGGTGGTGCGTTTGAATTTACGGCTGCGCAGAACCTGAATGCCGTTGTCGTGCATGATCCGGGCGACGCGGCGCTGACTGACCTGGATACCAAGCTCTTTCAATTCCTGCGTCATACGCGGTCGGCCGTAGCTGCCCAGGCTGAGCCGATGCTGTTCGCGGATATGAGCTAGAAGGATCATATCGCGGCGCTGACGCAGTGATGGCGGCCTGCGACGCCAAGCACGGAGCCCACGGTCCGAAACCTGCATCAGGCGGCACAGATGGGCGCGTGGAAGATCTCCGCGATACTCCGCAATGAACTGAAATCTCATTGCTTTTGGCTCGCGAAGAAGATTGCGGCCTTTTTTAACACCTCCCTCTCCTCCCGCAGGATACGGTTCTCTTTGCGCAAGCGCTCATTCTCGCGGCGCAGTTCCGCGTCCTCGGCTGCAGCCGGATCGGTCGAATAGTCACGCATCCACTTGCCCAAGGTCGAAAATCCGGCACCGAGGTCTGAGGCCACTTGCCGCCGTGTCAGGCCACTGTGCGTCGCGATCCGGACCGCTTCGCGTTTGAAATCTTCATTATGTTTGGGTGCCATATCCGGTCTCCTCTATGGCGAGCATTGCTCGCAGAAAACCGGAACGGAAGTGAAGCTAGTCCACAGGCCCATCCAGGCCGCAAACTGTCTTCCGGATGCAAACTGCTCCGGTGCCGGCGCTTTCATCACCAGTAATACCGCTCGATCGGTCCGACACCGAGAATCTTCGCGAGGCGGCGACAACACTCGTTGCTGCGGTACCAGGTCATCAAACTCGCTTCTATCTCTTCCAGGCGCTCCCTCAGCTGCGCAAATTCATCCGCAAGTGACGTAAACAGATCGCGCGCCAAAGCGGGGACGTTTTCATCAGCTATGATGCGTTCCAAAAGGCGCGGAATATGAGACACGCCTTTGGCCGCGGTCACTCCGAACTCTGCGGCATAACCACGGATCGTATTGGCAAGTTGCGTCCGGGTTGCGACAGCGCGCTCGCGAATGCCTGCCAGCATCAGTGCCGCCTGTTGCTCGGCGCTCTTTACCGGAACGAACCGCATCGTCGGGCGGCTCATCGCCTCGCACAGCGCTTCAGCATCGGCCGCATCATTCTTGCCACGCTTCACGTAGGGCTTCGCAAGCTGCGGCGCAATTAGCTTGTCCTCATGGCCGAACCCGGTCAGCAACCGTGCCCAGTAATGCGAGGCACCACAGGCTTTGATCGCAATGCCGGTCGGCGGGTATTTCGCAAAAAACTCCACCATCTCTTTCCGGCGCATCTTGTTGCGAAGAACCGATTGTTCGGCGGTGTCCACGCCATGCAGTTGAAACGCGTGCTTTGACGTATCCATGCCAATACGGATAATCTGACCCTCGGACGGCTCCTTCGTTTGAGATCTTCAACGACTCACTCTGGCACATTTCGATGCCGCTTGGGGGCCGTCCAGTCCAACAAGGTGGGTCTGCGAGGACCCAAGGAGGAGGACAGTCATGTCATCAAAGCTATCTGGAGCCAGAGAAAGGGAAGCCCGGGTGCCGGGCTTGAAAGGATAGAGAGAGGCTCATCCGGATCCGGCATGACAAGGACCCTGACCATGGCCAAGACTACGACCCGCCCGAAACCCGCCAATGCGAAGAAGACCGAAGCCGCCGAATCGGCGGCGCCTGACGGTGCCTCCGACATCCGGATGATCCCGCTCGACCAGCTGGAGCCGAGCCCGCTCAACGTTCGCAAGGTGGCGGCGAGCGCCAGCGATGACGCCGAGCTTCTCGCCAGCATTCGCGAGACAGGCATCAAGCAGAACCTGGTGGTTCATGCGCTGTCTGAGACACGTTTTGCCGTTGACGCCGGCGGCCGCCGCCTCAAGGCGTTGATGCAACTCGCCGAAGACGGTGTGATCCCCACAGATCACCCCGTGCCCTGCCTCGTCGAAGATGAACGCAACGCGATCCTCACCTCCGCCACCGAAAACCTCCAGCGCGCGGCGATGCACCCCGCCGACCAGTTCGAAGCTTTCGACAAGATGATCGCCGAGGGCCGCAGTGAAGACGAGATCGCGCTCAAATTCGGCGTCTCGGTCGACTTGGTGCGCCGCCGCTTGAAACTCGCTCGCGTCGCACCCGAGATCATCGAGCAGTTTCGTGCGGGCGATCTGACCCTCGAATGCGTGATGGCTTTCACTCTGACCGACGACCATGATCGCCAGTTGGCGGTCTGGAATGCGGTGAAGGGCGGCTATCACATCCACCCGCAGAGCATCAAACGCCAGCTGACCGAGACGGCGCGTTCGGCGAACTCGGCCCTGGGGCGCTTTGTCGGCATCGAGGCGTACGAGGCGGCGGGCGGCGTTCTGCTGCGCGATCTCTTCGATGATCGCGCCAGCGCCCACATGGAAAACCCCGAGCTCCTGGAACGCCTCGCCATCGAGAAACTTCAAGCCGCGGCCAAACCCTTCGAGGGGACGTGGAAATGGGTCGAGGTGCATCTCTCGGTGGATTACGGCGCGTTTCGCAGTTTCGGACGGGTCTATCCGCAGGATATCGACCCCGATCCGGACCTGCTTGCCGAGGAGGAACGTCTCATCGCACGCGAGGAAGAACTGGCGGCGCAGAATGACGGCGAAGACTGGACCGACGCTGAAACCGAGGAATACTACGCCATCGAGCCGCGCCTTCGCGAGATCGAGATCCTTCAGCGCGAACGGCAACCTTACGCAGAGGAAGATCGCGCTATCGCCGGTGTGGTTCTGACCATCGGCCATGACGGCGCGCTGCGGGTTGAGAAGGGTTTGGTGCGGCCTGAGGATATTCCTGCCGCGCCCGAGCCCGACGAGGTCACCGGAGATTCTGATGGTGCCTCCTCCCCTGCCCGTCCGCAGGTAACGCCGCCGACCTCCTCCTCACCGGTGCCGACCTCCGACCCGGCCGCGACGTTGCGCAAGGCGGACGGAATTTCGGCTAGTTTGGCCGACGATCTGCGCGCGACCCGTCAGCACATCCTGCGGGCGCATCTGGCGGCGGATTTCGAGGTGGCGTTCGACGCGATGCTTTACGCGTTCTGCGAGCAGGCTCTGGGGCGGTCCTACAACAACGAGGCGCTCGACATCTCGATCCGACCCTTCCAGGCGCAGAACCGCGAGGTGCTGCATGCGGACACTGTCGCCCAGAAGATGCTTGACGCGCTGGAACAGGATATCGCCACTGACTGGATGACGCTGGAGAAACCAGAGGACTTCCGGGCGATGTCGGCACTGCCTGTGGCGGACAAGCAGGCGCTCTTCGCCTGGGCGACGGGTCTGGCGGTCAAGCCGCAGCTCTCCTCCGACAATCGCCCCTCCCTGATCATCGAGGAAATCGGCGCGCGGCTTGACGTCGATGTGGCAGCTTGCTGGCGTCCGACCGCTCAGAACTACTGGGGCCGGGTCAACAAAGGGCATGCGGTCGCCACCGCGCGCAAGCTGATCGGCGACGACTACGCCGAGGATCGCAATCGGGAACGCAAGGGCGATATCGCGGCAGCGATGGAGCGGGCTTTCGCAGAAACCGTCGGCGAGACGGAAGGTTTCGACGCCGCGACGGCTGCAAAGACGACGCGCTGGCTGCCTGACGGGATGCTGTTTTCCGGTGCGACGGAGGCCGGTGCCGAAATTGCAGGCAAAGCGCCGGAGACCGAGGAAGGAGATGTGTCCGCCGCAGACCCTCTGACAGATGTCGAGAGCGTTGAACTGTCGTCCCTGCCCGCCTTCCTCAGCGGAGATGCGGCCTAACGGAAAGGGGGGCCACATCCGAATACGACCTGACTCTTTGGCCGTCCTCACCTCGAGGGCGGCCCTTTCCGGCTGACGGGTTGCCCACAGCCGATATCAGATCGGTTGGCCCGTCCCGGAGACATCCCATGACCACCACACTCGACCTCGATCCCGTTCAGGAAGTGGCAATTGTCGCTGCGCAGAATGATGCGTTTCGCCGTTCAATCCTCGGAAACACTTCCGTTGCCGATGCGCCGCAGGGCCAGTTCGTGATGACGCGGGGCGTCGCGGCGCTTGGGCCCGATGCCCGGCTGGAACTCACACGCCGCGTTGCGGCCTTCGGCGCCTTCAATGCTGATAGCGACCCCTATGGCTGGCACGAGATGGGCGTCATCGAACTTGATGGCACGACGGTCTGGTTCAAACTCGACCTGTACGATGTCGACTACCAATACGGCTCCCCCGAGCCGTCCGATCCAACGCAGACACGCAGGGTCCTGACCCTGCTTCTTCCGTCGGAATATTGACGACCTTTCTTCCCAACACCGCCCCGGACCGCCCTTGCACCAAGGGCGGTCCTTTCGTGCTGGCGGATTCCAAGGGGCGCGATACCCGCGCCCCGCCCGCCGCAGGAGACCACAAATGGCCAAGACACTCGACTACCAGATCACCCTCTATCCCGCACATCGCGATGGCGCCTTCGTCGTCACCCAGTTCCAGATGCTAGGGAGCTACCCCGAGAAGCGCATCGAGGCCGCGGGCATGGATGATCTCATCGACCAGGTGACGCAGTTCGCAATGGAGCATGGTGAGAGCTGCAGCGCCTCGGTGCACTGCCTCGCCCCGCGCAAACCGCCTGGGTTCAAGCGCGCGACAGAGAACCTTTACTTCAATCTTGTCGATCGCACGACCGAGAAACGCGGCGACGCGGCGCCCTGAAGCTTCCCGACAAACCATTGGGGTGGCCTCGCTAAACGGTCGCCCTCTCCTTCCCTCAATTCCAAATGACAAAAGACATGACACAAGCGACTGATTTCTACGCGCAGATGCTGGAAGCCCAGCAACGTGCCGCTGACCAGAGGGTCGAGACTCGCGCTGCCCTTCTCTCCGAGCTGCGTGCTCTCGGCGTGGCCGGCATCGAGGTGCAATATGAAGGCTACGGCGATTCCGGCAATGTCGAGGACGTTGTCGTGACACCTGACACGATCACCCTCACGGAAGAGCTACGGCGCCGCGTCGAGGACTTCGGCTGGGACTTCGCCTATGCGCTGAGCCCCGGCTTCGAGAACAACGAGGGCGGCTATGGCGAACTGACCTGGGCGCTCGAGAAGGACAAGATCGATGTCAGCCATTCGAACCGCTATATTGAGACCGACACCACCGAACATGAGGGGCTCTGACATGGCACACCCCCTCCATCACGCCGAAAGCTCGGCCCGAAAATTCGGCGGTGTTCCAGATGATTACCAGCATGTGCATGATTGGTTCGACTCATCCAAAGAGCACCTAGGTCTTTTCATTCACAGAGCACATCGGCACCACACGCTCGGGATCTTTGAGGCTGAGCGGTTGTTTGGGCGCAGCCTGACCAACAGCGCGGGCCGGGTCGTCCCGATCCGCTGGATCGGCGAGCAGCATGTGCGCGAAGACTGCCAGGGGCGGATCCCGTCGCTGGCGGACTGGCTCGGACGCATTCAGCCGGAGCCGTGGATGGCCAATGGCCGGATCGACAACGATCCGACGCAGATTGGCAGCGATCCGCGTGCGGTCTGGATCGAGGCGGTTGCCAATCACCAAACCATTCTTGGCTTTGAGGATTGGCTTCTCAAGGTCTCGGTCGAGCACGTCCAGCATCGCCAGAATTGCGCCGCCGCCTGATCTACCGGACGGCAAAGCCACCAACCATCTGATCCCATCCAGATCGGCCCGCCTGAGTCCCAACCGGCTCGGCGGGTCGATTGCGTTTCAAGAAAGGACATCGGCATGCAAGACCCTGTCTACGAGGAGGCCCACCACGGCCACACCATCAAAATCTACTACGATCCAGACGCGGAAAGCCCACAGGAGTGGTCCAACCTCGGCATGCTGATTTGCTGGCACCGCCGATACCGGCTGGGCGACAGCCACCATTACGACAGCCCTGAGGCGTTCCTGCGCGATCTCGCGGATGTCTCGGATCAGAGTGATCTTTCGATGAACCAGATGCTTGAGCGCGCCGAGCGCAAGGCGGTCATTCTGCCCGTGTTTCTCTACGATCATTCAGGCCTCGCTATGAACACCATCGGCTTCCATTGTCCGTGGGATTCCGGCCAGGTTGGCTATATCTATGTGACGCTTGAGGCAGTCAGGCAAGAATTCGGCTTGAAGCGCGTCACCAAGGCGCTGCGCGAAAAGGCAGCCGACATCCTGCGCGGCGAAATCGTCAGTTACGACGCCTATCTCGGCGGCCGGGTCTATGGCTATGTCATCGAGCAGGACGGCGAGGAGATCGACGCCTGTTGGGGGTTCGTCGGAGACTATGAGCTGGACTGCCTGTCCGAGGCGCGTGCTTTTGTGGACCAGCTGATTTTGCGAGACGTACACAGCCCCGCTGCCGCGGAACAGAGCGCAAGCCCGCCCCCGAGTTGAAATGCGCGCAATACTCATATATCGTATTCATGCGTAATCGGAGATGAGCATGGCAAGCACGAGCGTCACACTTGGCCCCCATTGGGACGAATTCATCGCCCTGATGCTTAAAGAGGGGCGTTACGGGTCAACCAGCGAGTTGATCCGCGCCTCTCTGCGCCTGATGGAGGAGCAGGAGGGGCAGCGGGCGCGACTTCGCGTTGCGCTGATGGAGGGCAAACAATCCGGTGACGCCGGTCCGCTTGACATGGATGAGATCAAGCGCGAGGCGCGGAGCCGCTCTGGCGCTCCTGATGCGTGAAATCCATTACTCCCAGGCGGCAAAATCCGACCTCGTCGATATCTGGGTCGAGACACATGGGCAGTGGGGCGAGGCGCAGGCGGACCGCTATCTCGACGACATCGAGCGTGCCCTGAAGGGTCTCATCGCCAACCCGCAAATGGGGCCTGACTGTTCCGATCTCTTGCAGGGTGCGCGGAAACTGATCACGGGTCGCCACCTCGTGTTCTACGAGGTGTACCCGGACAGGATCTTCGTGATCCGGGTCTTGCATCAGTCCATGGACGTGCCGAGGCATCTGCGGTCGTCCTGATAACGGGCAAATTTGCACCGGGGCTTTGCCATAAAAGAGCGAGAGACAGGGCGGGAGGGGTGACCCCTCCCGGGTGAGAGAGTGCACGCGGGGCTCGGGGCCAACCCTAAACCCCGGAGATTGCCGATGAACGCTCACCCCCATTCCGTCCCTCTTGCGCCCGAGGCCGAGGCCCCTGCCCGCCCGGAAGCCTCGCGCTTCGCCCAAAACCTGATCCAGGCTGCAAGAACCCTCGTCCCCTTGTTAGAGGCAGGCAGGTCCATCGACGCCGCTGCCCTGCGCGCCGCGATGGAGGATGCTTTCGGCGCAAGCGACACGAGTGGTGCCTGGGTCTGGAAGGACGCCTATGAGGCCGCCGAGGTGGCCCAGATCCTGATGCTCGCACGCTACGGCGCGCTGATGCAGCGGCAGGCACCCTCGCCGCAAGCCTTTCTCACCATGATCGAACGGCTGGCTTGTCTGGCCCCGTCGCACACGCGGCGCTCCGAAGACAGTGTCCGGCTGCAACAATTCTCGACCCCTCTTCCCCTGGCGGCCATCGTCTCGCATGCGGCGGGGTTTCGGGACGACGACCTGATGCTCGAGCCGTCGGCGGGCACCGGCATGCTGGCGATCTTCGCCCGGATCGCAGGCGCTCGCCTGGCGCTGAACGAGCTCGCGGAGACGCGCCGCGCGTTGCTGGAGCAGCTATTCTCCGACGCTGCAGTCTCGGAACACGATGCCGCCTCGATCGACGACCGTTTGGATCGGTCAATCACGCCCTTGGTTATTGTGATGAACCCGCCGTTTTCTGCGGCCAACCATGTCGAGGGCAAGTTCCGGCAGGCCACCAGCCAGCATGTTCTCTCCGCCCTGGCGCGTCTCGTGCCCGGCGGGCGTCTCGTCGTCATCACTGGCGAGAGTTTTCGCCCCTCCACGAAGAGTTTCCAGTCGACGTTTCAGCGGATCGGGCAGAGCGCTGACGTTGTGTTTTCCGCAGCCATCGACGGCAAGGTCTTCGCTCGGCATGGCACAACGATCGACACTAGGCTGACGGTGATCGACAAGCGCGTGGCTGGTGCTGAAGAGACCGCACCAGCTGATATTGACGCCGCCTATCATCCGATCTGCGCGACCACGAGTGATCTTCTCTCCGCAGTGCTCACCCATTGTCCCGCGCGCCGCAACCCCCTGCCCTGCCCCACTGGCGCGGCTCTTTCGGTGCCACCTCGCCCGACCCGCACCAACCTGCATGCCCTGCGCAACGCCGCGCGCCAGGAAACCCGCGCCCTCGCCGAAGAACGCGCGAGGCATCCCTTCGATGACGTCGAAACCGCCCCGCTCGACTACCTGCCGAAAGCCTGGAGCGAGCCTGACGGCGCTTTGCAGGACACGGTCTACGAGGCCTATGACCTTCAGGCGATCCGGATCGATGGTGCGGTGGAGCATCCGACTGCTCTCGTGCAGTCCGCCGCCATGGCCTCGGTTCCGCCACCCATCCCGACCTACCGCCCCGTCCTGCCGAAGTTCCTCATCGCCGACGGCCTACTTTCCGCGCCGCAGCTCGAAAGCGTCATCTATGCGGGCAATGCGCACGAGACGCATCTCAAGGGCTGGTTTAAGCGCGGCGAGATAGAGGGCCAGTTGATGGCCGCGACTGAGGGCGACAACGGTGCCTTCCGTCTGCGCAAGGGCTGGTTCCTGGGTGATGGCACCGGCTGCGGCAAGGGGCGGCAGGTCGCGGGGATCATCCTCGACAATTGGCTGCAGGGACGCCGCCGCGCGGTCTGGGTGTCGAAAAGCGACAAGCTCATCGAAGATGCGCGCCGCGACTGGATGGCGCTCGGTGGGCGCGAAAGCGATATCGTGCCGCTCTCGAAATTCCGTCAGGGCAGCGACATTCGTCTGCCCGAGGGTATCCTCTTCGTCACCTACGCCACTCTGCGCTCAGCCGAGCGAGAGGGCAAAGCCTCCCGCCTCGATCAGGTGACGTCTTGGCTCGGCGAGGGGTTCGACGGGGCCATCGCTTTCGACGAAAGCCACGCCATGGCGAATGCCGCCGGCGAAAAGTCCGACCGCGGCGACAAAAAGGCGTCCCAGCAGGGTCTCGCTGGCCTCGCGCTGCAAAACGCCGTGCCCGATGCGCGGGTGCTCTACGTCTCAGCGACCGGTGCCACGGTCGTCGGCAATCTCGCTTATGCCTCCCGTCTCGGGCTCTGGGGCACCGGGGATTTCCCCTTCGTGACGCGGGCCGAATTCGTCGCCGCGATGGAAGCCGGGGGTATTGCCGCCATGGAAATGATCTCGCGCGATCTGAAGGCGCTCGGGCTGTATCTGGCACGCTCGCTCTCCTATGCCGGGGTCGAATACGAGATGCTGGTGCATGAGCTGACGCCTGCGCAGGTCGCGATCTATGACAGCTACGCTGATGCGTATCAGATCATCCATACCAACCTTGAGGCAGCGCTGCAGGCGTCCGGTATTTCCTCCGAGACCGGCACCTTGAACGCCCAGGCGAAATCCGCTGCGCGCTCGGCCTTCGAGAGCAACAAGCAGCGTTTCTTCAATCATCTCATCACCGCCATGAAATGCCCCTCACTGATCCGCGCGATCGAGGCGGACCTGGCAGCGGGTCATTCGGCGGTGATCCAGGTGGTCTCGACCAGCGAGGCGGTGATGGAACGCCGCCTCGAAGACATCCCGCCCTCCGACTGGGACGACCTGCAGGTCGATTTTACGCCGAGGGAGGCGGTCATGGAGTATTTGATGCACAGCTTCCCGACGCAACTTTTCGAGCCCTATACGGACGAGAATGGCGATCTGCGGTCGCGCCCCGCCCTCGATGGCGATGGCAATCCGATCATCTGCCGTGAGGCGGAACGGCGACGGGACGATCTTGTCGAGCATCTGGGTGCCCTCGCCCCGGTGCAGGGCGCGCTCGATCAGATCCTCTGGCATTTCGGCGGGGACGCTGTGGCCGAGGTCACGGGGCGCAAGCGGCGCATCGCGAGGACGCGTGAAGGGCGGCTCAAGGTCGAGAACCGCCCCGCCTCCTCCAACCTCGGTGAAACGCAGGCCTTCATGGACGATGCCAAACGCATCCTGATCTTCTCCGATGCCGGTGGCACCGGGCGCAGCTATCATGCTGATTTAGGCGCCAAGAACCAGCGCCTCAGGGTGCATTACCTGCTGGAGCCCGGCTGGAAGGCCGACAACGCGATCCAGGGGCTCGGGCGCACCAACCGCACCAATCAGGCGCAGCCGCCGCTCTTCCGCCCCGTCGCGACCAATGTGAAAGGCGAGAAGCGGTTTCTCTCCACCATCGCGCGCCGCCTCGACACGCTTGGTGCCATCACCAAGGGGCAACGCGAGACCGGCGGTCAGAACATGTTCCGCGCCGAGGACAATCTCGAGAGCCCCTACGCACGGACGGCGCTGCGACAGTTCTTCTACAAGCTGCGTGCGGGCAAGATCGACGCCTGCTGCTATGCGAAATTTCAGGAGATGACCGGGCTGACGCTCGAGGAGGCGGATGGCACGATGAAGGAAAACCTGCCGCCGATCCAGCAGTTCCTGAACCGCTGCCTGGCACTCCGCATCGACATGCAGGACGCGATTTTTGAGGCCTTCGGCGGGTTTCTTTCGGCCATCATCGAAGATGCGCGCCAGGCGGGCACGCTCGATGTCGGCCTCGAAACCCTGCGCGCCGAGAAGTTCGTCATCACCGACCGCAAGGTCATCTTCGAGCATGAGGCGACGGGCGCGACGGCCACCGCCCTGACTGTCGAGCGGACCGATCGCAACGATCCGCTCACCCTGCCCCTGGTCAAAGCCATCTGCGCGGATACAAAAGGCGCCACGCTCTGCTGGAACACCTCCTCCAAACGCGCGGCCCTGATGGTGAAGGCGCCGGCCTTCATGGATGAAGACGGCGTGCCGATCCTGCGTGTGAAACTGCTGCGGCCCATGGCAACAGAAATCCTCGCGCTGACCGAGTTCTCGAAATCACACTGGGAAGAGGTCGATGATGCGATGTTCGAACAGCTTTGGCAGGCCGAGGTTGAGGCCGTGCCCGAGTTCACAACCTCGAAGATCACGCTGATCTGTGGGTTGCTCCTTCCGATCTGGGATCGGCTGCCCGCCGACAACATGCGCATCTATCGTCTGCAGACTGAGGATGGGGAGCGTGCCATTGGCCGTCTGGTCAGTCAGGAGCAGCTTCTCAATGTCTATGCGCGGCTCGGACTCGACTGCCAGGTCGAGATGACGCCGCAGGAGGTGTTCTGCGCGGTGATGGAGGCGCGAACGACCTTGAGCCTGCTCGGCGGCTATCAGCTGCGCCGGTCGTTGGTCATGGGACAGCCGAGGCTCGAGCTCATCGGTGCGTCGGGTGCGGCCTTGCCGGGACTCAAAGTCTTGGGCTGTTTCACCGAGGTGATCCAGTGGAAGACGCGGGTGTTCATCCCGGTGGACGGCATCGACGTGCTGACGAGGGTCCTCGCCGAACATCCGGTTGGCGCCAGCGCCTCGGATGTCGCCGCATGAGCGTGCGGCGCAGCATCGCAGACCTCTCGGCCGATCTTGCGGACCGTGCCGAGAGTTTCTGCCGCTTGTATTTCCCCGAGGGGCGCAAGCAGGGCAATTATTGGCAGGTTGGCGATACCTCAGGCTCCAAGGGTCAGAGCCTTGCCATCCGGCTCCAGGCGCAGGGTGGTCGTAAAGCCGGGTCCTGGACCGATTATGCGACGGGTGAATACGGCGACCTGATTGACCTGCTGCGTGAACGGCTTGGGTCAGTCACGCTCAAGGAAACGCTGAGGGAAGCCCGGTCCTTTCTCGGCGAGGCCCCCTACCCTCCAGCATCTCGTGAAACCCAAAGCGCTGAGCGCCCGGATGCAGCCTCCAGCAAACGCATCGCGCGGGCGCGCAACCTCTTTGCCGCGGGCAAGCCGGTCCTGGGCACCCTGGCCGCCACCTATCTGCAGCGGCGCGGGATCATACGGCTTGGACCTGCCCTCCGCTATCACCCGCGGGTCTTCTTGCGGAAGGGCGAGGACGATCCCGATCCGCGGCAAAGGACCCCTGCCCTACTGGCGAAGATCACCGACAATCGGGGCCAGATCACCGGATGCGCAAGGGTCTATCTCGACCCGTCCACCGGCGGTCTGGCCGCGATCGAGAGTCCGAAACGGATCCTCGGGCAGCTTCACGGCCATGCCATCCGCTTCTGGTCCGGCTCACCTCGCAGCGATCTCATCGTCGGCGAGGGGCTCGAGAACATCCTCTCGGTTGGCACGGCTCTCCCGGAGTTCGATCTCGCCTCCTGTCTCACCGCCACCCATCTCAGCCTCTTCATCCCGCCGCCGGGGATCAAGCGTATCTGGATCGCGCGGGATAATGACGAAGCCGGACGCAACGCATCAAAGAGACTGCGTAACCAACTGGAATCACTTGGAATTGCCTGTTATGATCTCGTGCCGAACATGGGCGATTTCAACGACGATCTGCGGACTTTCGGCAAGGATGCGCTGCGCCGGTCCCTGTTAGAGGCCATGAAAGCACAAGGTCTGGAGATTGAGGACGGGTGACCGCCAACTTCCTCAGCGAAGTCTGAAAGGGCAAAGGTTCCGCGGGTTCGATCTGATCCCGTTTGGAAAAGGGGTGCGATGGACCAGCGGGTCGGGGCTGAGTGCCCCTCGCCCGGGCAGCAATGCGCCGATACCCGGAAAATTCCCCTGAGCCTTCGGCTCATTCCTCGCGGGACCAATTTTCTGGCCCACGGCGCATTCTCCGCTGCGCTCCGATCCTGACGGATGCGGCCCGGTCGCCGCCGGTCCTGGTATCGCCCCATCCAAATCGGGTCAGATCAAACAGAGGAACCAGACAATGCCCCATCAGACAGACATCCAAGAGGAGACCGGCGTGACCGCCGCCATCCTCGACCACCTTGCGCTTCACGGCGCAACGCCGGGACCGGGCGAAATCGATCACCGCCCCCTGCCCCAGCCCGACGAGGTCGAGCTCGCCATGGCGACGCTTTTTGAGACCACCATCGGCCTCCTCACCGGCAGCCAGCTGGAAGACAATCTCGAAGAGATGCTCTGGTCCCTCACTTCGATCTTCCATCGCCGGCTCACCCATATCCAGAAGCTCCTTGACGACAACGAATTCGAGGTCCGGGAGAGTCTGGCCATCCAAGACGGCTCCGAGGTCGCCTCGGTCGAGCTGGAACGCCTCCAGATGATCGGGCTGAAGCTCTGGGACCATCGCGACGCTTTCGAGCAGATGCGCGATCTGGCCGTGGACCACTTCTCGGCCGCCACGGGCTCGCCCTGGCTGCCCCGCACCGGATCCAAGGTCTCGCATCGCGGCTTGACCTCCGCCGTGGTGGACAGCCGGGCCTATCTCTCGGCAAAGCGCCGCAAGGAGACCGAAGTGCACTGCCCCGAAGGTACAAGGATCGCCTTCTCAGGGGGCGATTATCACGCCTACGATCTGATCTGGTCCGTGCTCGACGCCACGCACGCCAAATACCCCGATATGGTGCTGCTTCACGGCGGCACGCCGAAAGGCGCCGAGATGATCGCGGCCCGTTGGGCAGATACCCGTGGCGTCACCCAAGTGGTCTTCAAACCCGACTGGAAGAGCCACGGCAAGGCCGCCCCCTTCAAGCGCAATGACAAGATGCTCGAGACCATGCCGCAGGGTCTGATCGCCACCCCCGGTTCGGGTATCACCGAGAACATCGTCGACAAGGCCCGCAAGCTCGGGATCCGCATCAAGAGGATCGGGGCTTAGGCCCCGGTTCATGCGCCGCGCAAGAGATCTTGCACAACAGAAGGTTTCTTGGCGATCAAGGCCAGCAGAACCTGCGCCGGGCCGGTCGGGTGTCGGCGCCCATGTTCCCAGTTCAGAAGCGTGCCCTTCGCGACGCCAATGCTCTTGGCAAATTCCGCCTGGGACAGGCCCGTCCGTTGCCGGACTTTGGCAACATCAACCTCCGCCACGGAGACTTCATGGACCTTCGCGTCGGCCAAGTCGCCATCTGCGAAGGCCAGCGCCTCTTCCAGCCCCTTGGAGATGGATTCGAATGCACTCATGTTGCGTCTCCATATTTCGCGACAAGCGCCTTGCTCATCTCTACTGCCGCGGCCTGTTCGGTTTTCGACAGGTTGGCTTTCTCATTCTTGGCGAAGACCGTGATCAGGAAGATCGGCATATGGGTCCCGCCAAAGACATACACCGTCCTGAAGCCGCCGCTCTTGCCGCCCCCTTCTCTCGGGATGCGGACCTTGCGCAATCCGCCACCAAGAGAGATGCCCGCTTCCGGATTGGCGGCAATGAAGCTGATAGCGGCCTCGCGCTCCTGGTCCGACATGATTGCCTTGGCGCGCCTCTGGAATTCGGGCAGTTCGACCACTGTCTGCAATCGTGTCATCTTCAGTACCATATAGGTTTCGGCGGCGTATGTGTCAATGACGTATAGCATGAGCATTAGAAGGGCAAGTCGGCGACGCTTGCCGGAGCTAGAGAGCATGTCCAGTCCGTTGGTAGCGGCGGTCCTTGGTCAAATGTCCTGTCACATTTTCTGACCAAACCAACCAGCCGGGCTGTCATTTAGGGCTATTGGATGGTTGCGGTGTCTCGTGGCGACCCGGCCTTTCGTTCCGCGCTCTGTTCGCCTGGAGCACTCCTCCGCATCGTGGGCGCTTCAGCAAAGACAATCGGCGCGGTAGTGATCCTGGGGGATGCGGTTTTGACATCTGCTCTGTGTCTTACCTCCGGTGAGTTCGAAGGGAGCCAGGGCCCTCGCGGCATCTCCATCGGCTGTTCACCCACATTCCTTCGCGGCCGCCGCACTTCTCCCGATGTCTGAGTTGCATAACATGCTGGTCGCAGCTGTCGTCCCGCCCACAAAGGTTGTCGCCGATCTTTTTCCCCTGACCCTGCGGGCCATTCCTCGCGAAGCAAAAAGACCTGCGCCTGCCCCTCTCCGCTTCGCTTCGCCATCGGTGTGGCCGGGCCTTGGCCAGCTGCAAGGTGACCATCATTGCAACGCAAACAAGGAGAAGAGCAATGACCACGAACTGCATCAAATTCACCAGCGCCGACATCGAAACCGCCAAGGGCGTCGGCTCCATCTCGACCCTGACATTCGACCTCGACATCACGGTCGAACCCGTCGCGAGCGCGAACCCGATGGCCCCCACGCACCGCGTCCTCGGCCGCTCCCCGCGCGGCAAGCTGGTCGAGTGTGGCGGCATCTGGAAGAAGCAGAACAAGGAGACCGGCGCCGACTACTACACGCTGACCATCCGCGACCACGGCTTCAACGCCAACCTCGGCAAGGCCGCGAACCAGGACGATCTGTCCCTGCAGGCCGTGATCCCCTGGGGGCCGAAAGACGCCGCCTAAGCGAAGGGTTGGCAGGGGTTCGCCTCTGCCAACCCGTTTACAGCTGTAAACTCCAGAGTAAGTCCGGTCCGTGCATGTAGTCTCTTCGTGCTTCAGTAGACACTATATAGAGGAAAATTCTTGACTTAGCGCCGTGAATCACGGCTTTTATCCCCAAGTGGCGTGAAAAAGGCCATATTCTCGATTTTGGGGCAACTAGATGATTCCTGTGACACCACTGGCAAACGAGAAGCCTTCAGCGCTCGCGACAGAAATTTCCGAGCGGTTGAATGCTGCCATCCGGGAGCATCTTCTTTCAGCTTTTGCCCCAGATAGCACCAAAACGCTACGGTCTTTTTCGGCACCTGAGGCGGCAGAACTTCTTGGGGTCTCCGGTCAGTTCATGCGAAAGGTGCACTCAGAGGGAACGATCCCAGAGCCCGAGGATATTCGTGGAGGGCGGCGCTATTACACGGCGCAGGAGATATGGGATGCACGAGAGATCTTAGAGAAGTCATCGCGCAAGAAAGGACGCTATCTGCCGCGTCGGTCTGGTGATGAGAAACTGCAAATATGGCAGTTGATGAACTTTAAGGGCGGCTCGAGCAAGAGCACCACGAGCATCCATCTTGCGCATTATTTCGCGCTACGCGGCTATCGAGTGTTGGTCGTTGACCTCGATCCTCAAGGATCACTCACGTCCATGTGCGGCATCAGCCCGGAAATCGAGTTTGATGGGCTGACTGTATATGACGCGATTCGCTACGACGATCCGGTCAGCATGGCCGATGTCGTTGTTCCCACTTACTTCCCGGGGATTTCTATTGCGCCGGCGCGCCTAATGTTGTCTGAGTTCGAGACTGAATCTGCAGTCCATTCGAACCCCGACCAGCCGTTCTTTACGCGGATCCGAAATGCATTGTACCAAGTTGAGGATGATTTCGACCTTGTCTTGATGGACAGTCCGCCCCAGTTGGGCTTCTTGACAATCGCTGGAATGGCCGCCGCGAGTTCTCTGATTGTACCTCTAACCCCCTCGATGTTGGACGTTTCGTCGACCGCTCAGTTCCTCGAGCTCGCCGGGGCCTACATGGGGGTAATCGAGGACGCAGGCGCGACGTTGCAGTATGACCACTTCAAATTCCTGATCACTCGGGATGAGCCGACGGATGTTCCCTCACAGCAGCTGACCTCGTTTATGCGTGCGCTTTTCCAAGACCGCGTCATGTCTGCGACCGCTCTCAAGAGCACTGCAATCAGTGACGCGACCATGCTCAAGCAGTCCATCTATGAGGTTGTGCGCTCGGAAATGACCCGAGCGACCTACGATCGTGCGAAAGGCTCGATGGATGCTGTGGGACAGGAAGTGGAAGTCATGATCCACCAATCATGGGGGCGTGAATAATGGCTAGGAAATCCCTTCGAGATATGTCGGGCATCGCGAGTACCATCGCGCGTTCCAGCAGCACTTCGGCCGAGAGGGTCCCCAAGACGAGCGCGCCTGCGTTAGGGGCTCTTCAGGGGTCACTTGCGTCTATCCGCGAGATCGATCCTGGTCTGATCGACGATTGGGGTCCCCAGGATCGGTTGGATGAGTTTACAGCTGTAAACGCCGAGGATGACGATGAGGGTTTTGAGGCGCTCAAGAACAGCATCCGTGAAGGCGGTCAACAGGTGCCAATCCTCGTTCGGCGCTCCAAAGCTGCCGAGGGGCGCTTCGAAGCGATTTATGGTCGCCGCAGGTTGAAAGCTTGCCGGGAGCTCGGAATTAAAGTCCGTGCCAACGTTCAGGATGTCGATGACGCCACGGCCTTGTTGGCCAAAGGGCTGGAAAATGCGGCACGTCGCAACCTCTCGTTTTATGAAAAGGCGCGCTTTGCTGAAGCTATCCAAGCCGCGGGGCACGAAAGCGCGACGGTGCGCCAAGTATTGAATCTTTCTGCATCAGGCCATTCGCACCTGTCGAAGGTGACGCAGAATGTCCCGTCCAGAGTCGGAGACCTGATTGGTTCGGCACCCAAGTCCGGCCGGCCGAGGTGGACGGACTTGGCCGAGCTGTTCCTCGAGCGGAAGCTTACCGAGAAGATCGCGCTCAACTTGCTGGCCAATACTAGCACCTCATCGACGTCTGATGAGCGGTTGGAAGCGCTGATCAAGGAAGCAAGCAAACGCGGAACGAAAGTGTCCAGCGGTCCTCGTGAGATTACGCCGATGGATGGCGTTGTCATCAAAGCAAGCCGAGGGAGCGTGTCTCTTTCGGTGAAGAAGTCCGGCACAAGTGCCGAGTTCGCAAGCTGGCTTGAGAGCAACCTCGAGGACATCATCAAGAGATCCTACACCGAATTTACAGATGTAAACGCGGAGGATGACAAGTGAGGACGAGCAGAAAGGAGGAAAGGTAAACAAAGAAAACCCCCGAAACCGAAGCTTCGAGGGCTGCTGCGCAGAGCGCAATTCTTAGATTAGACACCTAGAATCTAGCAGCCAGTGAATCGCCATACAAGAGAAAACGCTTCTGAGCGAACGGGATTTCTTTGTCTGCTGACATAGTATGGGAAAATTCAGTGGTGCTCCGTGTGGAGCGACTGAGGCAGGCATGCCTCAGCACGAGAGAGGTATGTCCATCGCATGGCAGCCCTCCGGTTGGCGCAAAGCCTCAGCAGGTCTCGCTGCCGCAGAGCAGCTTGCCCAAGCCGGTGAACGGGTAGCTGTACCCAAAACGCGGGCCTTCGTGGCTGTGAAGCGGGTGGGAGCCTACATTGGCCTTAAGGCCGGAGACATGATGCTCCTCGACACGCTCGGGGCCTTTACCCAGGCCCAGGACTGGGAGGAGGGGCAACGCCCTATCGTCTGGGCGTCGAACGCCTATCTGATGGAGCAAACCGGGTTCTCGCTCTCCGCACTCAAGCGTCATGCGCGGCGGCTGGCAGAGATTGGCGTGATCTCCTTCCAGGACAGCCCGAACGGCAAGCGATGGGGCCGCAGGGACGCCGAGGGGCGCATCGTCGAGGCCTATGGCTTTGATTTGTCGCCGCTGTCGGCTCGTGTCGAGGAGTTCGAGGAGCTTCATGCCGATTTGCAGGCCGAGCGCGAGCTCTGTCAGCGCCTGAAGCGCCAGATCACGGTGGCACGCCGGATGATCCGCGCGCGGATCGAGGCGGCCGTCAGCAGCGCGCTGCGCGGGCCCTGGGCGCAATTCACGGGTCTCTTCGAAGATCTCCTAGGCCGGCTTCCGCGCCGTCACGAAGCCTCAGAGCAGCTTGCACGACTCTTGACTTGGTTCAAGGAGCTCCAGGAACGCGTCGAAGCTGCCTATCTCAACGCAACTGAGGTCGCTCAACCTGTGGAAAACACGCACGAAACCAAGGAGCAAGTTCTCAAGAAGACTCAAGAAATGAACCCCAGGGAGGTCATTTCTGACCCTCATATACTAATTACAAACCAACTTAATCCTGTAACTCGTAATTCCTCTGAAAATGAGGAAGTCGCGGCCGTGGTGCCCAATGCTCAGCCCGAAGATCAGGTTGATACGGAGCTGGAAGAATGGGTGGCCGAAGTGCGCAAGAAGCGCGCGGCGCTGGATCTGCCCACTGTGATGCAGGCCTGTCCCGAGTTCGCGTCCTGGGCGCGCAATATGGGCGGGTTCCTGAAGGATTGGAGCGATCTGCACCGGGTTGCGGGGCAGCTCAGGCCGATGATCGGGGTGTCCGAGCATGCCTGGAACGTGGCGCAGGACCGGCTTGGCAAACAGGTGGCGACAGCGGCGCTGGCGCTTGTCTTCGAAAAGCATTGCACGGGCGAGGTTTCGTCGCCGGGCGGCTATCTGCGCGGCATGGTCGAGAAGGCCGGGGCAGGGGAGCTGCACCTCGAGCGCAGCTTCTATGGCAGGCTCAGCGAGCAGGCGGCGTGATGGGGCAGGGGGTCAGAGCCCTGCGGCCTTGGTCAGGTTCACGCGGAACCGATCGCGGCGGCGCTGGTAGCGGCGGGTCATCTCGGCCGAAGCATGTCCGAGGTGCTTCTGGACATGGCGTTCGTCGATCTCGGCCGAACTGGCCAGCCCGGCGCGGAGCGAGTGCCCCGAGAACAGCGCAAGGCGCTCCTTTTCGGGCAGTTCGGAGCGGATGCCGGCGTCTAGGACCGTGCGCTTAATCAGCCGGGCAACATGCTTGTCGTTGAGCCGTGTATCGAGGGCGCGCTTGCCATCGCGCGAGGTCCCTACAAAGACAGGGCCGAAGTTGATCTTCGCAAAGTGCAGCCATTGCTCGAGAGCATGCACGGGGCAGGACTGATCCTTAGAGCCGCGGCCGATCTCGACCTCGCGCCAACCTGTCTTCGCATTGAGGGTCAGGAGGGCGCCTTTCTCCATGATCTCTATCCAGCCGCCGGAATCCGCCGTGTCGTCCTTGTGGACGTCGAGGCTGACGATTTCCGAGCGGCGCAAGCCTCCGGCGTAGCCGAGCAGCAAAATTGCCCGATCTCGCAGCCCGCGCAGATCATAGGGCAGGGTGGCCACCATCGCGAGGATGTCTTCTGCCAGGATCGCTTCCTTCTGCACCGGTGGGCGCGCGTGCTTGCGCTTGATCCCCGCCAGCACCGTGGCGATGTGTCGGTTCTTGCGGTCAAGGTTGAAACCGCGTTGCGAGTAGTTCCAAGCGAGGCCCGACAGGCGGCGGTCTATGGTGCCGACCGATAGGGCAGGGGAGGGGCCCGACCCGGACGCTAGGTCGGCGAGGTAGAGACCGACCATCTCGGGAGCGGGCGGTAGAGGTTCCACGCCTTTCATCCGGCACCAGCGCGCGAAGTGCGCCCAGTCCTTTGAATAGGCCTTCATCGTGTTGTCAGAAGCCGCTGCGCGCGCATAGTCGCGGGCCGTATCGACCAGCCGATCAAGCGTGCCGGAGCCGGCCACAAAGGACGGCAGGCTCAAGGCCTCGCCGTCAGGGCGATCTCCCTCTTTGTCCTCGTTGGGCGAAGGCCCGATTGGCGGCTCTGAGCTCGATTTCTCGGTGTTTTCTGACATGCCGCTGAGCATATCTTGCCATGTCCGATAATGCAAATTTATTGGACATGACTGCAGGGAACAGAGTGGGGCGGTTATGGCTTTAGTTTCTGGCGGAAAGCGCCGTCGTGATATAGGCTGCGGGCATGACATTTGCCCGACCGGATCATATCAGCGACCTGGATACACTACCCCGGATGCCCGCCTGGGTCACCTCTGCGCGCGCTGAAGCCCTTGAAGATGTTGCGTTTTTGTCAGGCGCGGCGCTGAACCACCTGCATCTTGTGTTGGGACGCGAGGAAGTGCCCCAAACCTTGTTGCGGGACCGGCTCGCGCTGCGTGCGGCCGAGGCCTGTATGGTGTTTTCCGGGCGGCCGGAGCGGGAGGCGGAGCTGCGCGATGCCATATACCTTCTGCGCCCCGGCGATCTTCCGGGACCGGCGGGCGAAACCTACCTTGTCTGGCGGCGTGCGGTGGAGCGGCCGGTCTCGATCAAGACTCTGGCCCGAGCCATGCCGGCTTTCGAGGCGGGCCAGATTGCCGCGTGGCTGGATTCGGGGAAAGGGGCGCCGGTGACCCGGGCCGCGATGGTTTTGGAGGCGGCGCTGACGGAAGCGCCGCGTGCGGACGTAGCGGCGCTGATCCTTGCAGATGCGGCCCTCGCCCAAGCCCTCGGTTGGGATCATCTCGTGCCGCTGCTGGCCCCTTGCCTGAAACGCGCCTACCTGCGCAAGCATGGCGATGACCTACGCTTGGCCTGTCATCGGGCACTCGTTTCTTCGGTGATCGAAGCCGTGCGGCAGGCCGCCGACCTCGAGCGTCGGGCGGCGCATCTCAAGGCAGTCGTGCCAAAGCTTCGGGCGAAAGGGGCGGGCGACTCGGTCGAGATGTTCCTGACCCGCGATGCTATGGCGCCTTCGGCTTTGCCCTTGACGGATCGCGCCGCGCGGCGGCTCTGTGACCGGTTGGTCGACCTCGGCGCTGTGCGCGAACTGACTGGCCGCGACACCTTCCGGCTCTACGGGGTGTAGCGATGGTCAAGGGTCGCTCCGAGCCTGAATTTGACCGCGAGTTGTCCGACCTGCCGCCGGAGCTGCGCTGGCGCGAATGGATGCGGCGGATTGAGGCTGTGCTGTTTGCGTCCGCCTCGCCTGTACCGCGCGCGGATCTGGCGCGCATAGTGGGGCAGGGGGCCTCGGTTGATCTGCTGGTCGAGGATCTGGCCGCCGATCTAGACGGGCGGGCGTTCGAGATTGCCATGGTCGCAGGGGGGTGGATGTTTCGGACGCGGACCGCTTACGCGCCCGCGATCCGCGCAGCGGCGGATGTCGGCGGCCAGCTACTCGATCTGAGCGAATTCGACGTCGCGGTCCTGGCCGCCATCGCCTACCATCAGCCGATCACGCGCGACGGGCTCAAGGACATCTTCGGCAAAGAGATCACCCGGGACCTGATCGGGCGGCTGCATGCACACAGTCTGATTGGAACTGGGCCGCGCGCGCCGCGTCGTGGTGCCCCCTATACCTTCGTCACCACTGAGCAGTTCCTCGTCGCCTTCGGGTTGGAGAGCCTGCGCGATCTTCCCGATCGGGAGCAGTTGGAGGATGCGGGGGTTGTGGGCGAAGCGCAACAAGTTGATTTTGGCTAACGCGTTGCCGATCTCGTTGTGCGATAAGGCTCTGAGATGACGTTCTTCTTTCGCCCTTAACCTCATATCTTGCCGGTCTCCGTTGCCGATGCCTGACGCAAACTCGGTCGTTCTGTTTATCGTTTCATCTGCAGTGCAACGATTTTTGTGGGGACCCAGAAATACTCACAATTTCAATGTGATATTCGTTGCACCCCTTTGAAGACGTCCCCTTGCTCGATTCTGGTCGAGAAGATGTCGTCGCCTACGCCCGCGAGCAGTTCTTCGTCTGTCTTGGGCTGGAATACCTTCGCGAACTTCCCGACCTGGAGCAACTGGCGAAGGCCGTGGTGGTCGCTTCGTCGTGAGAGCGAAGCGGTGTTCGCATGCTGTGACCCATTTACACGATCTAAATGAATTTCGAATATTTCGAGTGTTGCGATTGTTTCGAATGAGGGATAGCCTATATCCAACACGAGACGAGAGAACCGGAGAGAGAAGATGAACGCCCTCAGAAAAGAGGCGTTCTTTGATCGTTTGCCCGACGAGGTCGAGATCAAGAACGCCGAACAACTCAGAACGATTGTCGCCTCCCAGATCAAGGAAGGCGAACCGACAAAGCTGTCGCTCGCCCTGGAAGGCGGCGAAGTTCGCACCGTGACGCTTGCGCCGGCCTTGACGGCTTCGCTACTCGAAGTGCTGCGGCTTGTCTCGAGCGGTCGCGGGTTTCGGATGATTCCCGTCGAGTCAGAGCTGACCACGCAGCAGGCGGCGGACCTTCTCAATGTGTCCCGCCCATTCCTGGTGAAGCTTCTCGAGGAAGGTGAGATTCCGTTTGCGAAGACCGGCCGACATCGCCGGGTTCGTGCCGACGATCTGTTTGCCTACAAGGAGAAGCGTGACGCGTCTCGCTCTGATGCTTTGAGTGACCTTGCCGCAATGGATGCGGAAGAAGGTCTTGTATGAGCCGATACGCGGATCGGTTCACTGCTCTTCTCGATGCCTGCGTGCTTGGCGGCGCGCTTCGAAGAAACATGCTACTAAGCTTGGCCGAGGCCGGCTTGTTTCGGCCTCGGTGGAGCAGTCGCATCCTTGACGAGACCCAGAAAGCGATCACCCAAATCACCAAGGGCGAAACCGATGGTTCCCGGCAAAGGGCGGCAATCGAAGCAGCATTCCCTGAAGCTCTGGTGACTGGTTATGAGATCTTCGAAGGCAAGCTTGCGTTGCCTGATCCGGGCGACAACCATGTGCTGGCAGCGGCCATCGCGACGTCTGCTTCAGTCATCGTGACGGACAATCTTGCCGACTTTCCTTCCGCGGTTCTGGACCCGCACGCCATCCAGGCGATTTCCGCCGACGACTTCATCGCCGATACAATCGAGCTGGATCCCTCGGAGGCCATTCTGGCCCTGCGTCGCATGCGCGAGCGCTTCAAGAACCCGGCGCTCGATGTTGCGGCTTTGATTCACAAGTCAGAAGCGCAGGGCCTATTGCAGGTTGCAACCTTCATGGACGAGTACCAGTCGTTCCTGTGAGGAGACGACTGGTGGATGTTATAGCACAGGCATACGGTACCGTCGGCGATGGTAGTTGACGTTATTTCCCGCCGGACGTGTTAAGCGGTCCGTGGTAATCTGTCATCTCTGATCCATCTTCAGCCGAGGAGCTTCTCCAGCTCTTCCCTTTGGGCGGCATGCTTCTTGGGGTTCTCTGCTTTCAGCTTGTTCACGTTGATGAGCTTCCATCTGACCGCTGGAAGCTCGGCCGATTGAGGGCGGTCGATCGCGTCGAAGTCTGGATCGCCGTCATGCAGGGTTCTCAGAAACCTCTTCGCGCCCTCATCCAAGCGGGATTGGATATCACCGATCAGGCGGTCGCGCGTTGAGACCAATTCCGCAAGGTCGACCGCTTCCTTCGTCATTCCCTCGAATTCCCGCGCGTAGGGCTGATCAAGATCGATCAGGTTTGGGTTCAGCAATTCGTGCGGCGGGCGTGGGGAACTCGCGACGTAGATCAGAAAAGTGCGGAACAACGCGTCGGTAAACCCTTCATTCTCGTAGAGCAGTTTGACGTCGTAAAGGTCTCGCGGGTGCTGGCGATCAAGGGCTGCATGTAGCTTGCCGCCGAACAAATCCTCGAAGGAGACGATGTTCATCGCCGCATATCCGAACGCCTCCTCGACGGCTTCGGAGACTTCGCGTTGTTCCGGATCATGCACGACGCCCCGGGTGACGGGGGAGGTTTCGATCTTGATTTCGGCTGTCCCGAGGCGGGCGAGCGCACGCGTGGCGCCGCCGCCACCGCCGGCAATGCGCTGCGCTTTGGCGCCGGTGATTCCGCTTTCGATGGCGGCGGCAATCCGGTCCATCGCGTCGTTGATCTCGACGAGGCTTTCGGCGCGGTCCTTGACAGGCAGATAGGTCAAATCGATATCGACCGAGAGGCGCGGAAGGTCGCGATAGAAGAGGTTGATGGCCGTCCCACCCTTGAGCGCAAATATTTTCTCCTTTGCGACATACGGCAGTATCCGCACGAGCAGCGCCACTTGGGCGGCATAGTCCTCACGCGCCATGACCACGTTCCTTTCCTACAAACTCTTCGGGCACCATGATCCTGTAGCGCGGATGTATCTTGCCGCCTTTGACCAATGCGCGATCCCCGCTGCCTAGGTCGAACTCTTCCGGATCGAGACGCTTGCGCCAGGCATGGTCGTGGCGGTCGGCAAACACGAAGAACAGGCGTTTGACCTTGATCTTCTTGCAACTTCTGAGCAGTGCCGAGAGGGTTCTCGGTCGCAACGTCGTCAGGCTTTCGAACACCATGTCGAGGTTGTGAAAGCTCTCCTGATCCGGCAACTCGTCCAGCGCCTCTAAGATCGCGCGTTCCGGCGAGGACATCACCAGTTTCCAGTCCCATGGCAGGGACGATGCTGTCTCGTTGAGATTATTTCGTGCGTCATTGACACCCAACTCTGGATCGGAGAACAGCGATACGCTGCGTGTGCGGAGTTCGGCGTTGAGCGGCAGTTTTTCGAGCCAGTTGGGGATTTTTGAGGCGTAGAGCCAGACTGTGCTTTTGTCGCCGAGTGAGAGATAGTGCGCATAGCCTTGCAGGTCCAATGCCGTCGCCCCCCCGACATGGGCAGGGTAGTGCATGATGTGCTGGAGCGAGAGCAGGCAGGTCTTCCAATCGAGCGTATTCGTGGTGGCGCTGCCTGGAGAGGGACGGCGGAAGACGCCGCGTCCAAGGCGTTCTAGCCAGCCGCGTTGGACATAGGCGTAGGACGAACGCCGGCCTATCCCGTGGTGCTCCAGCCAGGCGGAGTCCACGAGGAACCCCGTGGGGACAGCCTCAAGAAGGCTCTTTAATTTTTTGTGTTCTTGTCCACTCATAGACGACACAATGATATATTTTTAAAGAGAGCGCCACATGTTTCAGTGGAAACCCACAAAATAGTCGGTCAAGGATGGACAAATTTTTTCATTTTCAAAGAGACTGGTGGTTGTCGGCTCTGAAACTCACCAGAAAAGCAGGGGTGGATGCCCTCGAACAGCTGAGAATACACCCGGCCATGTGGGCTTCGCAGATGAGCGACTATCAGTCGTTCCTGCGACGAGAAAACCGGTGTTTGTATATCGGCGAATGTGGCCGATTTTAAGTTCCTCCGGGCGTGCTAAGCGGTCCGTGGTAAAATGCAGCCGAAGCTCGAGGAGCATCAAAGAATGTCTCAAGCCGTTCGGCGTTTTCTTCGACAAGACGTTTCGCCTGCTGCGGAAGTTCGGCACTCGCTCGCGTGAAGTCATCAAGTGCAATGGGTTCGAGCGTCGGAGCGGATGTCAGACGAAGCATGCGGTCTCGCCCGATCAAAAGTCCGGCCTGTCCAAGGGCGTTCTGGCTTTGCAGGTGCATTGCGCTCTCGATGATTGTTCTCCAGTGGAACATGCCGCCGCGCTTGATCTGACCGTCAGTCATACGAAGGTCTTGATCGCCACAGCCTAGGCTCAGAATATCGATTTTGTGTCTGTCTACGTTGAAACAGCTCATGGCATCGACCAGCGCCACCATGACGGGGTTGTTCGCCCAAACACCGCCATCGGCAAAGTGCCGGGTGCCGTTTCGGTAGGTCGAGAAGAATGTCGGCGCGGCTGACGTCGCCAATGCCACCGTAACCAGTTCTTCCTGCCAGTCGAGGCGGAAGTCAGGGTGGTGCGGGGTCTTGAGGACGTTGACCTCGTTGAACCCATCGAAGGCGGGAATGTTCAAACGCACATTGACCGAGCCCAGTGTCCTGTTGCCAAAGCGATCTCGAAGCGCTCGTTCCAAGGGTTCGCGGTTGTATCGATATACGGCAAGATCGCGGGCAAACTGGTAAGCGGATCGCATCGCGCGACCAAATCGAGTTGGCGGCGTCCAAGGCCGGGGAAATATTTCCGACCCGTGGCGCATATAGATCTCGAGAACCTCCTCGGCGCGCATCCCTGCTGCCATGCCGAGCGCGATTATTCCTCCGGTCGAAGTGCCGGCGATCATGTCGAAGTAGCTGGCTGCCGAACCGCCCTTCAAGAAACGACGCTCGCATTCCGCCAGCACTGCCGCAGGCAGAATGCCTTTTATGCCGCCGCCATCAATGGACAGTATGCGAAGATCATCTGCGGGCCATTCGAGTTGATCTCGACGGTGAAAGATGGTGCCCTGCGAGCGGCGGGATTGAGGTTGTGCCATGAAATCTCTCCATAAGTACCGCCAACCTGGATCGCTCGCCTGACTGACTTCTGATGTGTTTGCCGGTCCCAAACCATTTTCCCGAAGCGAGCCAGCTTTCGTAGCAGCTCAGCCAGTTGGACGCCCAGGGAATGGTCGTATTGCTGATCAGGTCATCTGGCGACCACTGATCCGCTTCGTTGTCGAAGAGGCAGAGGAATGGCCCCGTACGGTCTGTTCGCGGATGTGAAACGTAAACATGCGGCAGGGACCCTTCTTCGTTGCCGAAACGCCTTTGCAATGTCGGTTCAAGAACCTCAACCAGTGGCTGCAGGTACAGGTTTGATCTGCCTTCAAGCAGTAAGGGTTCCGTATATTCTACCCGCAGCCGGTACATCGTTCTGTGTGGCTGCAGATGCCCTTCCCAAACGCAAGTTCGCTGGCTCAGCCGGTCGCATGACCATTCAGGATAGACATCGGCCATGTCCGCAATCTGATCACCAACAGTTATCATCAGGTACAGTGCCCCCCATGTTCGTATTCGCGCGTGCAGGCTTCACGAGGCCTGGTGCGGATGCGATCCCAGCACCCAGAGCTGGAGCAGCCAGGGACGAAACAGGTGCCGCAGGTTTCAAATGCCCGCTCGGTGTCATGCCGAGCGCACCATGTTCGAGCTGGACAGTCTGTGCGCGATGATAGGCCTGCAGAGCGGTCTCGCCGGCCCTTTCGCCGAACAAATCGTCGAACGTCGATTGGATAACCGCAGGATCGAAGCCAACCCGCTTCAGGTTTTCGAGGCGTTCGATGAGGGTGAGCAAGTCCGCCGCCCAAAGCTGCTGGTCGCTCCTTTGAGCCGGCCAACGATCGGTAAAGAGGTCCGGGTAATGTGCCGGATTGCGAACTTCCAGCAACCGCAGGTTCTGTTCGGCATTGCGGATCTGCCAGCGCATCCGCTTGGCAATCGCAATCACCTCATCGACCAGGCTATCGTTTGCAGGGCCGGCATCGATTGCAATCGCTGCGATAATGACGGCCGGGGGTTTGCGTTTGCCACGGTGATCGTCGTGCTTGCGATAGCGTTTGTCGCGGAACCTCTTGATCAGTTGCAGGGCAACCACGCGAGGCGATTTCTGGTCGAGCGGGACATGCACCGGCATCGGTTGGGTATCTGCCTTTTGCAACGCCAGACCAGACGTCTCATTTGAAAGCCGCGTGGCCAGTTCGGTGTAGGTTTCGCCGTCTACGAGGTAACGACGCGCATCGAAGCGCTTCTGAAACGCCTCGCTGATCTCGACGCGAGCATTGAAGTGATCGGCAAACCCCTTCGGATTGATCTCCTTATGGTACCGCTCGTCCGTCTCAGGCTTGTAGTGAAACAGGGTCGCCACGCGTTCTGGTGCCCCATCGATGCGAACGACCGGCATCAGATCGACCGTGACGCCGTCCGGGTAGGTAACCGTGACACAGCGACTGTTTTTCTCAATCAGGTAGTCGTAGTACTTGCTGCCTTCTTCCCCCTTGATCGCTTTGTACAATTGTTCAAGCACCCATGCCGGGTCGGTGCCAGGAGCGATCGCGATCTCAAGCACGGCATCAACGTCGTGCTGGTCGGTCTTCAGGCGTGACCGTGTCGCGGCGTGGATTGCAAAGCTGCCAGAAGGGTAGATCTCAAGGACCAAATCTTCGAGAGGGCTTCCAGGGCGGTCGACATGCTGAGCGAGCCCGCGAAAATGGCGGTCAGCTTCGTCGTGCATAGTGCGTGTGATCTGGATGGCACGTGCAACGTCCATCAGCGCAGCTTCTACAGGGTCGATCTCCAGGCTGCGGGCGAAATCTTCGAGGTTCGTCCTGATATTCATCTTCTTCTGCCCCCTCAGGCTTGACGGATTCGCTGATCCGTCTTACAGTTTTTGACGTTTTCGTAGGGCGGAAAGCGAAAAAAGAAGCCGCGAGCAAGCGGCAGGAATCCTACGATATCGTCATACTAACACATGCGGGAGCGTCATGTCAAATTCTACGGATTCCAATGGTGGGTTCGGTGACAGGTTACGTCAGGCCAGAGAAGCGCGAGGGATCAACCAAACGGAACTTGCGGCGAAGACTGGGTTACAACCATCAGCAATCGGCCATTTCGAGAAGGAGCGGCGCAAGCCTTCGTTTGCAAACATTAGGGCCCTCGCGAAGGCATTGAGCGTTACGTCAGACTACTTGCTAGGCAGGACCAACGACATGGCGGGAGCAACAACGGCATTTCGTGGTGAAGAGAACCTGTCAGACGACGACCGAGAGCACATCCAAATGATGATCGACCTCATGAACCAGAGAAAGTCGGGTCGTTGAGCAAATTCCGAATTCATATGGCGCGGCGCCAAGGTGAACTCAAAGCAAGAGAAAAAGGCTACGATGCCTTCCCCGTTGATCCGTTTGCGATCGCGGAGAGCGAAGACATCTTGGTCGAGCCAAAGGATCCGGGCCGGGTTGGCGTGAGCGGCGGGATCATCTTCCATGATGACAGCGTTGGCATCTTCTATGCGACCGATATCAAGAGCGAAGGGTTTCGCAGGTTTACCGTGGCTCACGAACTTGGCCACTATTTTCTTGAGGGGCATCCCGAGGAAATTCTGAAGACCGCTCCGATCCACATGTCCAGGGCCGGGTTTTCACAAGGGATGAGTTCGATAGAGCTTGAGGCGGATCATTTTGCGTCTGGTCTGCTCATGCCGTCGAAACTCGTGGGCGAGGTCATCGGGGAAAGCCGTGTCGGTCTGGATGGGATCATTGCGCTAAGTCAGCTGGCAGAGTGCTCGCTCACGGCTTCTGCCATCAGAGCCGCCGAATGTTGCGACTATCCGATGGCGGTTGTCGTCAGTTCCGGCGACAAAGTCGCATATGCGTTCTTGTCTGAAAGCTTCAAAAAGCTCGACAAGCTCACGTTCCTCAAGAAGGGTACTCCGCTGCCCCGAACCCATACCCTGCGGTTCAACTCTGATACGCAAAACATCCGGTCCGCGCGCTCGATATGTGGACAGACCAGTCTTGCTAAATGGTTCTCTTGCGGGCGACGACTTGCGTTGGATGAAGAAGTCATAGGTCTCGGCGCTTACGGCTTCACTCTTACCATCCTTTCCAGCGAGGAACTTGCCGACGACCCTGATGACGAAGCCTACGAAGAAGAATCCTCATTGATTGAGAGCTGGACCCCCAAATTCGCGCGAGGTCGCTAGCGTAGCCTTTCTCACCAACTTCCAGGTTCTCGTTGTGTATTTGACGCTGGAAGAAGGTAGTCCCGCGCGTAGAGCTTCGCCAAACCAGAGCCAGATTTCACTTTCGATCGTGGCGCTCTTTTGCCCATACGAAAGTCGTACCGACGGCAGCATTGGCTTGCTGCACGCTGAACACTTCCGGTTCGAACGCGCCCGCCCATTGCTTTGTATCGCGATGTTCCGGGTGGTGTTTGTCGGTCAGCGCGTCGAGAAACTCTTCGTAAGAGTAGGGTCCTCCACAGTCCTCTGGCGGGCAGGCTCGCTCTCCGTCAACACAGGCAGGAAAGTCCAGATCTGGTCTTCCGGTTGGTTTGCTAATCCTCTCAACGGTGACGAGATGCCGCCAGCCATCGCCGAAATCATAAGTGTATGTGAACTGACTGCCTTTCTTGACCAGCTTTCCAAGAGTAAACCTCTTCTCGTCCTTCCGTCCATCGGTAGGGTCCCAGCTGTCGTCACTTTCGTCGCGGGCCTCGAACCTGTCTTCGCCATTCTCGAACTCATGCAAATGATAGTCTTGCCAAGGCATAGCGCCCTGGAGAACGGAATGCAGGATGTCCAAGCTGATGTCATTCGGCACGAGGATACGGCGCCAGATGGCTGGTTTGATGCCAACCAGTTCGATTTTTAGCTCAATCAAAGTGTGTCCCGCCTGTTTTAATGGCCCTGCCGTTGAAGTATTTTTTGATCCTTAAATTGAGGCATTCAAGGGGAACATTGGCCCCTCCTGCCCTTTGGTCAGGACCGCGCCCTACTCGGTCGGCTGCACGCAGCCGCCCTCCCCGAGCTGAAACGCCGCCTCTCCCTGCAACGTGCCGCTGGCCGTGCCGTCTCCTCCGGAGCCAGCCCGACCAGCCGTCGCATGGTCGTGGCAACGCTTCATCTCGGCCGTTCGGTAACGGTCGCTGGGGCAGGCGTGTGACATCAGTGATCACGTACCTCGCGTCTCGGCCGGGGTTGGTCCTCGCTTTGCCGGACACGCAGCTCCGCGCCGCGATCATGGGTCGCAAGCGATGTCCGACGACCGCCGGATTGCATTGGCCGCAGCTGGCAGAAGGCCGGTGATGGTCGCGCTGTGCAAATCCAAGCTTTCGGGCTGCCGTAGAGGGTCCGTTCGAAATCCTGGTGATCCGAGCACGGTATCGATGCTTCGACGGTCTCCCTGGTGCTCTTCCAGACAACACACATCGGATTGCCACGAGAACCAGCCGTCGGGGCACATGAGACAGGGTCAGGGAAAGCGCTGCCTCGTCCGGGTTCGGATCGGGGCAAGAGGTCAGAAGAAACATCGCACCCCGCCGCATCTTTGTCGGCAGTTCCTCCACCTTCCTTCGCGGCCACCGCGCTTCTCCCGATGTCTGAGTTGCATGTCATGCTGGTCGCAGCTGTCGTCCCGCCCACAAAGGTTGTCGCCGATCTTTTTCCCCTGACCCTGCGGGCCATTCCTCGCGAAGCAAAAAGACCTGCGCCTGCCCCTCTCCGCTTCGCTTCGCCATCGGTGTGGCCGGGCCTTGGCCAGCTGCAAGGTGACCATCATTGCAACGCAAACAAGGAGAAGAGCAATGACCACGAACTGCATCAAATTCACCAGCGCCGACATCGAAACCGCCAAGGGCGTCGGC